>NZ_JBXTEF010000069.1:0-147508 GCF_057495195.1 Cysteiniphilum sp.
TTAACACAATAAATTATGGATTGGCAACTCGTAAACTTTATTTTTGATTATTATTCAACCCTTGATTCGCATTAAAGAGCTGAATAAACAATACACATTACCATTGCAAGAATCTTTTCATATCAAACTTGGTAAGCTCCCCAAAGGGGTATATTACTTTAGTTGCCAGATGAATATGTATCAAGGCACAGTCGTTGTAACGTAGTTAATAGGGTATTTGGAGGCGGATAAATGCAGGAAGAAATCACAAAAAATAAGCATGTAAAACTTAAAAATCTGGGGCTAATGGTTTTAGGCGGTGTGATTGGTTTTGCCATTTTTTATGCATTACCTTTAGATCAAAATAAGCAAAGCAATAAAGACAATGTGGATCAGAAAGCTAAAAAACCACTATATTGGGTGGCTCCCATGGATCCAAACTACAAAAGGGATCAACCTGGAAAGTCGCCAATGGGGATGGATTTAGTGCCTGTTTATGCTGAGTCATCTACAGCAAATGGTGTGAAAATCTCACCTGATGTGATGAATAATATTGGTGTGCAAGTTGAACCTGTAAAATACCGAAGCTTGCGGATTAATATTGATGCATTAGGTGTTATTAAAGAAAACGATAATTATGTTGAACATGTCCATACCTATGAAAATGGCTGGATACGTAAACTTCAAGTAGCCGAAGTTGGCAAAGAAGTAACAAAAGGGCAGCTAATAGCCCAGATCTACTCGCCAAAATTATTAGAGGCTGAACAAGAATTTGTACTTGCGTTACAAAGCAAAGCTATTGCGACTAGCTCAGAGACCTCTCAATATACTGATCAGGTAGATTATATCAATGCTGCTAAGCTTAAACTTAGCGCACTAGGGATCTCAGATGAGCAGATAGCGCGTATTGAAAAAAACAAAAAAGCCGATGTGCTAATTGATATTTATGCGCCAATTTCGGGCGTAGTTTCTGAGCTTGAAGCCAAAGAAGGTATGTATATCACACCAGATAAAAACATGATGTCTATTGTTGATTTAAGCACCGTATGGTTAAATGCAGAAGTTTTCCCTAGTCAGGTGCAGTATCTTAATATCGGTGATCAAATCAGTGGCAAGATCAATGGCATTAATGAAATTTTCAAAGGCAAACTTACATTTATCTCACCAACAATTGATCCAGTGACGCGAACCGTGACAATTCGGGCAACACTTGATAATAAAGATCAATTGCTTAAGCCAAATCTTTATATGGATGTTAATATTTTATCGAAAAAATTAGCTAAGTCTTTAACGGTACCAAGCTCGGCAATTATTCGTTTGAAAGATCTTAATTATGTGATTTTAGAAAATGGGCAAGGTCAATTTAGTGCGCAAGAAGTAAAATTAGGGCTTGAAGCAAATGGCTATACGCAAATTTTGGCAGGATTAACAGAAAATGATAATATCGTTACCTCAAGTCTATTTTTAATCGACTCAGAATCCAATGTTCAAGCAAGCTTAAAACGCCTTAATGCTAATCATCCGCCTCAAATAAAAATGGATAAGATATCAAAACAATCAAAATCTAGTCTTTATCAAGGAATGGGGGTAGTGCAAAAAATAGATAAAGAAAAGCATATTATCATCTTATCACATGAGCCAATAAAGGCACTTAAGTGGCCTGCCATGACAATGCCTTTTAATGTTTCAAATAAGATTAATTTGGAGACATTAAAACCCTCTGAACGTATTCATTTTGAGTTTGAGAAACAAGCCAATGACTATGTGATTACTAAAATCTCAATACACTAAGGAAGAGGTGGGCTATGATAAAAAATATCATTTATTGGTCAATCAAGAATAGATTTTTAGTGATAGTCGCAACAATTGCATTAATTGTTGCAGGCATTTACGCCATCAAAACAACCTCTGTTGATGCCATTCCGGATCTCTCTGATGTGCAAGTCATTGTCAAAACCAATTACCCAGGACAAGCGCCGCAAGTTGTTGAAGACCAAGTAACCTATCCATTGTCAACGGCAATGTTATCAGTACCGGGTGCCCAGAGCGTGCGAGGCTATTCATTCTTTGGAGATTCATATGTCTATATTATTTTCAAAGATGGCACAGACCCTTATTGGGCGCGCTCGCGTGTTTTAGAAGTTTTAAGCCAGATTTCAAATAAACTACCGGCATCTGCAAAGAGCGCATTGGGCCCAGATGCCACAGGGGTTGGCTGGATTTATCAATATGCTTTAGTTGATCGATCAAATAGTATGGATATTTCAAAGCTAACCAGCTTGCAAAATTGGTTTTTAAAGTATGAGTTACAAACTGTCCCTGGCGTCTCAGAAGTTGCAACCGTTGGTGGGATGGTTAAACAATATCAAATTACCTTAAACCCTGATGCCATTCGCGCTTATAACTTGAATTTAAATAAAATCAAGCAAGCCATTATTGAGGCTAATCAGGAAGTAGGTGGTTCAGTGCTTGAGATGGCAGAAGCTGAATATATGGTTAGAACCAATGGTTATCTGAAAAACCTACAATCGATCAAAGACATTCCTGTTGGTGTCATGCAAAATGGCACAGCGATACTGCTTAAAGATATTGCAACGATTAATATTGGCCCTGAAATGCGCCGAGGTGTTGCTGACTTAAACGGGGAGGGTGATAGTGTTGGCGGCATCATTGTGATGCGTGATGGTGAAAATGCATTGGCAACCATTAAGGCGGTTAAAGCTAAGCTACAATCTTTACAAAAAAGCCTACCTGCTGGAGTTGAAGTTGTTGAAACCTATGATCGTTCCACGCTCATTCATAATGCGATTGATAATTTAAGTGATAAATTGATCGAAGAATTGATCATCGTATTATTGGTTTGTTTGGTGTTTTTGTTTCATATTCGTTCTTCACTCGTGGTGTTAATTAGCTTACCAATTGGCATATTATGTGCATTTATTATTATGCGTCTTCAAGGAATCAATGCCAATATTATGTCCCTTGGAGGGATTGCCATTGCTATTGGTGCAATGGTGGATGCTGCTATTGTGATGATTGAGAATGTGCATAAACACTTTGAAAAGAATATGGTGACCAAAGATAATCGTTGGCAGCTAATCGTCAAAGCTACTGCTGAAGTCGGTCCGCCTATTTTCTTTTCATTATTAATTATTACTTTAAGCTTCTTGCCCGTATTTGCTTTGCAAGCTCAAGAAGGCAAGCTTTTCTCGCCTTTAGCCTATACTAAAACTTATGCCATGGCAGCGGCAGCTGGTCTTTCAATTACACTAGTGCCGGTACTGATGGGCTATTTAATCCGTGGTAAGATCATGCCTGAGCATAAAAACCCAATAAATCGTATTCTAATGGCAGCTTATAAGCCATTTTTAAATGGGGTACTTAAGTTTCCAAAAACAACGATATTGGCATGCTTAATTATTGTGGCAATAACGCTTTATCCGTTAAAGCATATTGGCTATGAGTTTATGCCTGATATGAACGAAGGGGACTTGATGTATATGCCGACACTTGTGCCAGGTATTTCCATTGGAAAAGCGCAGCAGGTGTTGCAGCAAACAGATCGTTTGATTAAGACAGTTCCCGAGGTTAAAACGGTTTTTGGCAAGATTGGACGCGCGCAAACGGCAACCGATCCCGCCCCTTTAACCATGATTGAAACAGTGATTCAGTTTAAGCCTAAGTCACAATGGCGCAAAGGCATAACATTTGAAAAGATCAAACAAGAGTTTGATCAAGTAGTTAAAGTTCCAGGTGTCACCAATGCTTGGGTGATGCCGATTCGTACACGTATTGATATGTTATCAACGGGGATTAAAACACCGATTGGTATCAAAATCTCAGGTGATAATTTAGCAGAGATTCAAGTTTTAGGTAGCAAGATTGAAAAGCTGTTAAATCAATTGCCTAACACAACCTCAGTTTATGCTGATCGTTCGGAAGGTGGACGTTATATCAATATTGATATCAATCGCAAAAAGGCGGCGAACTATGGACTTTCCATTGCTGAAATTCAGTCGCTCATCTCAATGGCAGTGGGAGGGATGAATATCACCGAAACTGTCGAAGGGTTGGAACGTTATCCTGTTAACTTAAGATTTCCACAATACGATCGAGATTCTTTAGAAAAACTCAAAGCATTACCGATTGTGACACCAACAGGTGCACATATTGCTTTATCGGAAGTCGCTAATATTTATATCGACAAAGGTGCACCGATGATTAAAAGTGAGAATGGACGTTTAACAGGACTTGTGTTGGTTGATATCAAGGGCGATGTTGGCAGTTATATCCATCAAGCACAAGCGCTATTGGATCAAAAACTACCGTTACCAACTGGATATTCACTGAGCTTCTCAGGTCAATATGAATATATGCAGCGCGCTAATCAACAACTTTTAAAAGTTGTCCCCATCGCGGTGGCAATTATTTTATTATTATTGTATTTAAGTTTCCGACGAGTTGCTGATGTATTGATGATTGTATTGACTTTGCCATTATCTATCGTTGGTGGTATTTGGTTGATTTATCTTTTGAATTATAATTTGTCAGTAGCTGTGGGTGTTGGTTTTATAGCATTAGCTGGTGTTGCCGTTGAAATTGGTGTGTTGATGCTGGTTTATATGAACCAAACAATACAGTCTCTTAATAGGGAAACATTGTCTGAAGATGATATTAAACGCGCGATTATTGAGGGAGCATTATTGCGGGTGCGCCCAATTACAATGACAGTGGCAACGATTATTATTGGTTTGATTCCTATTATGTTTGCAACAGGAACTGGATCAGAGGTTATGCAGCGCATTGCAACACCGATGGTCGGTGGCATGATTAGTGCAACTATTTTAGCGCTACTGCTGCTGCCAGCTGTATATTATGTTTATCAAAAAAGGCGTTTGTTGAAATAAGACGCCTGTCTCGTTGATTTAATGTGACAAGAGAGACGTTTATTAGTTACTACTTTGCATTTGGATTGCTGCAAATTAAAGCATATAACTGAATAATCAAATCAGTGAGTCTTTCTAATGACTTATTGCGTTGATCTAATGACAGATGTTCAAAGTCGCAATCATCATCAAACCCTAAAATATCATCAATAACGGCTTCGATTTGCGGATTTAATATCCAAGCATCTACAAAGTACTCAAAGCCACGTTCAAAACCATCAAGCCATAGATCAATCGCAGGCAATGCTTGATCATTATGCATCTCGTGATAAACAAGCGGTTCAAACTCAGTTAATTCATTGGCAAATGCTTTTTTGACACGATTGTGTTCAGCAATTAATAGCTTAGTCAGTTTTTCTTGTTCAGCTTGAGATTTAAATTGAGGTAGTGCATCTTCTTGCCAAACACCTTCTAACCAATCTTCAAGGTCTATCATATCAGGGCAAAGCAATACGGCTGTGAGATATCCATCTAACATGGATAGCGAGAAAATATGTTCATCTTTATCAAAATTATCGGCAGGCTCCGGATATAAATTAAGAAGCAGATCATCGAGCTCATTAGCTTTATTTGAATCGAATTTAGTGGTTTTGCTTGAGGCTTTGTTATGCATAATGCATCCTTGTTTGTTATCATTCTCTGAAATTCATTTGAGAGTATAATCAAACTTAATGATTGAATCAAAATAAACACTAAGCTTCATACAGAATAAAGCAAAAAAGCCATGGCAGAAAGGCTGTAAAATGCTTGATGAGTGTTATATACTGACACAAGCATTAAACGTAACTTAATCAGTTGAAGATGAAGACAGCAAAAGTAATTGCCCTTTTACAACAAAAAGGTGGCTCTGGTAAGACAACAACCGCAATGAATATTTATGGCGGACTTAGGGAATTAGGTCATTCTGTATTAGTTATTGATATGGATAAAGACAAGCCAGATGCTTGGTCATGGGCAGCTAAAAATGAAGACTCGGCTGATAATGTTATTCAAGTGGATGAGAAACATGCCAGAGAGGCAATTGCAGAGGTCAAATCAAAGGTGAACTATATCGTTATTGATACACCACCGAATTTCCAAACGGCTGCCTT
Source organism: Cysteiniphilum sp. (assembly GCF_057495195.1). NCBI lineage: Bacteria > Pseudomonadati > Pseudomonadota > Gammaproteobacteria > Thiotrichales > Fastidiosibacteraceae > Cysteiniphilum > Cysteiniphilum sp. The sequence goes on from NZ_JBXTEF010000069.1 coordinate 6,017, forward strand.
AAAGGCTGCTTTATTGGCAGATTTAGTGATTATTCCAGCAGCGCCCAGTGGCATGGATTTATCAGGCCTTCTTGAGGCAAAAGATTTAGCCTTAACTGCTGATCGCCCTTATAAGCTACTTGCTAATCGCGTTGTTAAAGGCTCAAACATGTCGCGCAGCTTGCTTAATGTGCTAGAAGAAGAAGGTAAATCTTTCAGTACGTTTATTCCACAAAGTGTTAAGTTTGTCGAAGCTGAGGCCTCTGGTATGTATATCGGTGATTACGCGCCTGAGAGTAATGTCCATGTTCAAGTCAGAAGATTAGCTAAGGAAATCGTGGCTTCATTCTCAAGGGTGACTGCATGAGTGCAAAAATATCCTTAGCCAATAGAAAAAGGGTGCATGAATTGGGGAGCACTGATGGCAGTGCTGATAATAAAAAGGAAGCGCTATTGGCACTTAAGCTTAAAACTTTAAACGAACATGCAGCACAATCAGGTGGGTTGCTTAATATCAATTTAAATGAATTAATGCCTGATCCAAATCAGCCGCGTAAAATCTTTAGAAATATTGATACTTTAGCGCAGAGTATCGCGCAAAAGGGCATTATCCAACCGATTATTGTAACGCCTAAAAAGGATGATGGTTTTTATCATATTATCGCTGGTGAGCGTAGGTTTAGAGCGGCAAAAGAGCTTACGCTTGAAAGTGTGCCATGTATTTTACGTGATGAAGCGGACAATGATATTTTAATTATTCAATTGCTTGAGAATGAACAACGTGAAAAAGTCTCCCCATTTGAAGAGGCCGATGCTTTAACTGAACTTGTGATGAAGCGTAAAGTCAATAAAGCAGAAGTTGCTGAATCTTTAGGGCGTGAACCAAGCTGGGTGTCGATGCGCTTAAAACTTGCCAAATCGTCACAAGCAATTCGCCTGTTAAGTCAAGATGGTTTGATCGATGATGTGCGCACACTGTATGAATTAAAAAAGCTTGAAGATGAACTACCGCAAGTTGCCAATCAATTTGTGCAAAAAGTGCGAGAGAATAAAATTCATGGCGCTTATCGCCAAGCAATCAAACGTGCTAAAGAAACATGGTATAAGAAACAAGATAAGCTTGACGACAAAGAAAGCTCAATTCAGATTGAAGAGATCTTGAATTTAGATGATGGGGTAATTGGCTTTAAAGCAGATAAGGAACACGCCAGTAAACTCTATACATTCAAGTTATCAAAAGCAGCGTTAATGCAGCTCAAAGAGATGATTTAAAGAGTTGAGGTTTAAGAGGTCTTAATGAAGATAGCCTTACTGCAAGCTGATCATATTCCGGAATATCGCCACTGTGTCTCAGGAGGCAATTACCCTGATATGTTCGCCAATCTTTTTTTGAAAGTCTCAACCATTGTCGATATTGATGTGTTTGATGTGACTGTTGGTCAATATCCAAAGGATATTAATCATTATGACAAGTTTATTATTACCGGCAGTAAAGCGACATCATTTGAACGTCTACCATGGATTTGTGTTCTAGAAAATTACATAAAGACACTGTTTGGTTTACACAAAAAGATGATTGGTATTTGTTTTGGTCATCAAATCCTAGCACAGGCCTTAGGTGGACGCGTTGAGCGTTCCGTTAAGGGGTGGGGTGTTGGTGTGCAGTGCATTAAAATACTTGAAAGACAAGCTTGGATGTGTCCGTTTCACGATCATTTGAGTTTAGCTTTTTATCATCAGGATCAAGTGGTTGATCTGCCGCAAAACGCCACTTTAATTGCCACAAACACCTTTTGTCCTGTACAAATGTTTGTCATTGATAATTTAGTATGGGGAATGCAAGCTCACCCTGAAATGTTGCGTGCGCATAATCATTTGTTAATAAAAGAGCAAAAAGAAGCATTATCACATTGCTTTGAGTCAGGCATGGATAGCTTGAGAATGCGTGATCACGGTAGAGTGGTTGCGCAGTGGATGGTTAATTTTTTTGAAGGAGCTAACGATGACTGTTGGTAGTATTGTAGTATTTGGCGATAGCCTGCAAGATAATGGCAATCTAATTAAAACACTGGAAATTCCAGGAGTACCTTATGACCGTGGACGCTTTAGTGATGGATTAGTTGCTTGTGAGTATCTTGGTAAGATGTTCAAAGAAAGGCAGCAAACAACAGCAGATATTAAAGTAAATAATTATGCCATAGGTGGCGCATGCACCTCAGGTAAAAATCCAAAATCATTGTTAACAGCGCACTCTTTTTCAGTGCAAAATCAGATTGATCGTTATGTTGCACGACAAGGGCGCTTTGCTGATGATGCGCTTATTATGCTAAATGGTGGTGGTAATAACTTTTTATTTGCTGTGCATAATGAAAAACCTTTCTTAAATTTTCCTGCGGTTTATCGCGTTGCCAGTGATTTACTTTCTAGTATTGATCGCGTGATTAAGCTTGGCGCTAAGAGGGTCGTTGTTTGGAATGTGCCAGATGTGACTGTCGCACCTGCTTATGAGGTGACACCTTTTCCAAAACCAATAGTTATTTGGCTTAAGAAATATATCAAGCGCAACATTATCAAGCAAAATAAGCAGCTTGAAACTGGGGTTAATAGGCTTAAAGAGAAATATCCTTTCGTACAGATTCATTTATTTGATGCCTATGCTTTATTGCACGAAGCATTAGAAACCCCTATGGCATTTGGGTTTGATAATGCGACGGAAGCCTGTATTAGAAGCTTTGGTGGTGTTGATGCTAATGGTGAAATCCAAACAGATATTCCCATTGAACATGATCCAAAGACACATTTATTTTGGGATTATGTTCACCCAACAACCAAAGCACAAAAGATGCTTGCTGAGAAAATATTTGACTTACTACATCCGCTGTAGTGAGTTATTAACCATGATTTAATTTGTTAAACAACAAGGATAAAATAGATGATTGTATTAGCTGGTGATGTTGGTGGAACCAATACACGTTTGCAGTTGACTGAATGTAAAGATAAAAAGTCAAAAGTATTATTTGCTAAAAAATATTTAGCCGTTGATTTTAAAAGCTTATCTGCCATTATTGGGAAATTTCTTGCAGAATCGTCGGTTGATAAGTCGCTGATTAAAGCAGCTTGTATTGCTGTGGCAGGCCCTGTTAAAAATGGTGCGATTGAGTTTACCAATCTACCGTGGGGACTTACCGAAACTGAATTAGCTGAAGTATTAATACTTGATATTAGTAAGGTTAAATTGATTAATGATTTTGCATCTATCGGTTATGGTTTAGACTCCGTGGAAACCAAAGATTTAGTGTGTCTACAGCAAGCGCCAATTGATCAAAATGCACCTGTTGCAATGGTTGGAGCGGGAACTGGCATTGGTATGGGAATCGTTACTAAACATGATAACAAGACCTTTGTTTACCCAAGCGAAGGGGGGCATCAAGATTTTGCACCTGTTGATGATGAGCAGATTGGTTTGTTTCAATTTTTAAAGAAGAAGCTTCATCGTGTGTCCATTGAGCGTATTTGTTGCGGTCCTGGTCTTGTTAATATTTATAAATATGTCGTAGCTAACCCTTTATATAATCAACCAGAGTCACCTGAATTAAGACGCGATATGCACAAAGGTGGCGATCAAGCGCAACTGATTACGCAATATGCCGTTGAGAAGGGTGATCCGATGTCATTAAGAGCAGTAGATATTTTTATTCGGGTTTATGGTGCAGTTGCTGGAAATATGGCACTAGCCACTTTACCAAAACGCGGGCTTTATATTGTTGGCGGTATTGCGCCCAAGCTTATTAAGCAAATGCAAGATGGTCGCTTTATGAAAAACTTCCATGATAAAGGACGCATGACGGGGCTAATGAAAGAGATTCCGGTTTTTGTCGTGATGGATACTGATGTTGGTATTAAAGGGGCGAGTGCTTTTGCCTTGTCATTGTGCGAAAAATAATCCTAGTATTTTTAGATATTTGCGATAAGATGGGCAGTGGAAATTTATTTTTCTCTTTGCGTTTTCGCATTTTTGTTTTTTGCTGAATTAACTTAGAAAAGGATACGTATGCAAAACAATGCAGAAAAACGGCCACTTGATATGAAAAGTGTGCTGATTTTAACATTAACACCGATTGCAGCATTAATATTTATTCCATATTATGCTGTGACTTATGGCTTTTCCTTAGCTGACTGGCTTTGGTTCGCCTTTTTTATGATAGCAACGGGTTTGTCAATCACCGCAGGCTATCATCGCTTATGGTCGCATCGCGCCTACAAGGCAAAAGCACCCCTTAAGATCTTTTTTATGCTATTTGGTGCAGCGGCTTTGCAAAACAGTATTATCAAATGGTCATCGGATCATCGTAAGCATCATCGTCATGTTGATGATAAGGAGCTTGACCCTTATGCAGCCACTAAAGGCTTTTGGTATAGCCATTTCACTTGGATGCTAAGAGAATTGCCAAGAAAAGTGGGCAAAATTGAAAACGTAAATGATCATGAGAAAGATAAGATTGTTGCTTTTCAACATAAATATTATGTGCCATTAGCTATTTTTATGTGTGTATTATTGCCAATGCTTATTGGAGCTACCTATGGCAGTATTGGTGGTTGTTTATTATTAGCGGGCTTACTACGTTTAGTCCTTAATCATCATTTTACATTCTTTATCAATTCACTGGCGCATGTTTGGGGTAAACAAAAATACTCAGACGAGAATACCGCACGTGATAATCCTATTTTGTCATTGGTCACTTATGGTGAGGGCTACCATAACTATCATCACAAATATGCTGGAGATTATCGTAATGGTGTTAAATGGTATGACTTTGATCCTTCTAAATGGATTATTTTCAGTGCGTCAAAAATTGGTTGGGCATATGATCTAAAAACGACACCAAAGCCCGTGATTGAAGCAGCACGCGCGTCGATGCAATTGAAACATGCACAAAACAAGCTTAAAGATAAGCGTTATATCAAGCTAGTTGTTGATTTTGAACAGCGCTTAGAGACGCAATATAAACTACTTTTTGATAGCATTAAAGATTGGGCAAAAGCCAAACAAGCTTGTTTGCAAGCAAAGAAAGATAAACTATCGTCAACACAAACCATTCAACTTAAAGAGCGCTATAAGGAACTAAAGCGTAAATTTAAAACTGAACGTAAGGTATGGCGTGTGATGGCATATTCCTCAGCTAAACTTGCCAAGTCACAAAATGGACGTGCGGCTTAAGGTTAAAGTCAGATAACTATCCCACCACGAATCACTTTGTGGTGGGTATATATCAATTAAGGTTGTTGTTTTGTTGCCGCAATGACAATTTCGCGAATGCAAACATTTTGTGGTTGCATATAAGCATAGATAGCGGCATTAGCAACATCATCAGCAGATAAAACGCCACCCATATCATCTTTCCATGCTTCATAACCAGCTTTTATCTCTGATGATGAAGTATGGCTTAATAATTCAGTTTCAGCAGCACCTGGTGCGATAGTGATTACACGGACATTATGTTCGGCAACTTCTTCTCGAACATTTTCGCTAATTGCATGCACGGCAAACTTAGTACCACAATAAGCAGCGTGATTAGGAAAGGTTTTTCTTCCGGCAATTGAGCTTATATTAATGATTGTCCCTTCGTTACGCTGTTTCATATCAGAAAGAACAATCTGCATGCCATTAAGTAGAGCGTTGACATTAACATCAAGCATTTTGGAGAACTCGCTTGCATGTTGACTGTCAATCTGACCAAGTAGCATGACGCCTGCATTATTAATTAGACAGTCGGTTTTCCCAAACTTTTGCTCAGCATCTCTTACGGCTTTTTCAAAAGCGTTGCGATCAGTAATGTCAACTTTAGCGCAAATGGTATTAGGTAGCTTAAGTGCTTCAAGTTTATCTAAACGTCTTGCAATTAGTAGTAATGAAAAACCATCAGCACTTAACTTTTTAGCAATCGCTGCACCAAAGCCAGAGCTAGCACCAGTGATCACAACTAGTTTTTTGTTTTCTTGCTTACTCATGTTTGTATTTCTCTTTAGGTTAGTGATATCTGAAGAAGAAAGTATATAGATTAGTAGGAGCTAATTCCAGATGGCATTAGTTTTTTTCAGATGTGTTCAGTCAAACTTAGAAAGTATACTTTTCACAACCGCTTTAATATTAAGGTTTTGGGCGTTTTCACAAAAAACAAAATTTCCAAGTGAATTAGTGTTTCACCCATCAGAGAATCGTGTTGAATAAAAATAGCTTGATATATTGATAAAGTCTAATGTAGAATATCCTAATATAACTGGATAATTGATTTTATAGTGTGACTAATTTAATCGTGATGCGTGAGAATGCGCAAAAAGCTGCCAGCTTGATAAAAGCTATTTCACATGAGTCAAGGCTGATGATTCTCTGTCTTTTAACACAAGGAGAGCTTTCTGTGAGTGAGCTTGCGGAATATTCAACCCTAAGTCAATCTGCATTTTCACAACATTTATCGGTGCTACGCAAAGAGAAACTTGTCACTACAAGAAAAGAATCACAAACAGTTTATTATCAGCTTAAAGATCAAAATATTAAAAAGATTATTGATACACTTTATGAGATTTACTGTAAATAAAAAATTTAGCATAAATATTAGGGTATTCTAATTTAGAGTAATCTACAGAAAGGAGAAACGAATGAACCATTGTCAAAATATCTCAATCAATGAATATAATGATCTTTGCCAAAATCAACGTGTTAAATTAATTGATATCAGAACACCTAGTGAATATATAAATGAGCATATAAAAGGTGCTATAAACAAAACCTTAGATGAGTTGAATTCTTATGTTTTTTCAGAAGATGAGGTTGTTGTATTTCATTGCCAATCTGGTAATAGAACGCTTCAAGCAGAAGGTTTTTTTGCACAACTCCCCTTTAAAAAGGTATATATCCTGAAAGGAGGAATCAATGCATGGAAAAAAGCAAATCTGCAAACCATTATTAAGACTAAAGCACCTTTTCCCATTATGCGTCAAGTGCAAATCATCGTTGGTTTTATGGTGATACTAGGTATTATGCTTTCTTATACCGTTTCACCTTGGTTCAATATCTTAAGCGCTTTTTTCGGTGCTGGATTATTATTTGCAGGGTTATCTGGTACTTGTGCGCTTGCAAACGTATTAATGTTTCTACCGTTTAACAAAATAAAAAACAAGGAAGGATAATCATGATTTTAAAACAATTATTCGATTTTGATACCTATCTTATACCTATTTACTTGCATCAGGTATTGGGCGTGAAGGCGTGATTATTGATCCAGTAAAAGGCCATGAGCATGGGTATGAAAAGTTAATTAATGAGTTAGATTTGAAGTTAGTTGTAGCTATTGATACTCATATTCATGCTAATCTTATCTTATGGCAAATTTAAATCTACTTAATTCAAAATATATGAATATTGCTGCCCCTGCGAATCTCAGGTGCGGATTAGATAAATGATTATTATTTATTTGATCCCTTAAGTTTTTCTTAAGATTTCCCTTTTAATTTTGTTGTGTTTTTAAGCATAATCAATCTTTTGATTGACGATTTAAATTAACTTAACACTTAAGGAATTAACATGAAAAAACTATTATTATCTTTGGGGTTAATTGCCGCTTCTAGTGCTGCTTTTGCCGCGACTTATCAAGTTTATAATGAGCCAAATACTAATGCTAAAGTAGTATCTGAGCTAACTGATCAGAATCAAAATCAATATATTCAATTCTTCCAAAAAGGTAACTGGATTAAAGTTGCGGACACACAAACAGGACAAGTGGGGTGGGTGAATACAGGACAAGTTAGGCATGCGCAAATGCAAACACAATACCAACAAGCGGTTAATGCACTTAATATGCAGCAAAAACAGTTAGAAGCTGAACGCCAAGCATTTGAGCAAAGATATCAAAGAGCTGCCCAGAATCTTCAACAGCAAATGCAGCAGTTAAAGCAGCAAATGAGTCAAGCGCAATCACAAAATGCACCAGCGCAAGCAGCGCCAAAGTCTGTACAAAAAACGCTAGCACCAAATGCAAGTCCGAATGCTAATGCTAATCAGATGCAGCGCTCATTTAACTCCGTAAGTATTCAAACTAATCAAGATGGCAAGACTGCTACGGTAACGAGAGAATGGTTAGGTAAAGATGGCAAAGTGCAAAAAGAAGTAAAAAAAGTGCCAGTAAGCGAATTACAAAAGATGTCTTTGAACTTCTAATTTACTCTCACAATGCGTGAGCGCTGACTCATCATTATGCTAACTAAAGCGCATACAGACAAAGTGGATAATATAATTGCCAAAGGTAGTTGATTCTTTAAAGGAATAAAGGCAGCTAATGCCGTTAATAATCCAGCACCGAAGTTTTGCGCACCACCCAAAACAGCTCCTGCTGTTCCGGCAATACTTGGAAACTCTTCTAATGCTTTGGTGGTTGCGGTAGGGAAGATTAGCCCGCACCCTAAGAAGTACAAACAGCCAGGCAAAATAATGCTCAGGCTTGTTACACCAAATATATAATAAGACAAACCAAGTGCAATACCGCTAATCAAAAGGGTAAAACAACCAATGAGTAATAAGCGATCAAGGCTATAGCGTCGTGCAAGGCGTGCTGAGAGAAAACTGCCAAACATATAACAAGGCAGAGGGATAATAAACAATAAGCTAGCAATTGCTGGCGAAAGCTTTAAAACAGAAGTAAACAAGGCGCCTGAACTGACCTCAAATACAGCAATGCCTCCATTGGCAACGATCAATAAAATAAGGTTGATGATAAAGTTACCATTGGTTAATACGGTTTTATATTTGGCTAAGAGGTTACCTTTGTTTGATTTCTGCTGGTTAGTTTCAGGGAAGAAAATCCATTGAATAATAAGAAGCAGAATGCCGTAAACCGTAAGAAAGATAAAGATAGCACGCCAACTATGAAGATCAGTAAAAAAACCTCCCAACAAAGGCGCAAGTAAGGGTGCAAAGATAAGTGCAATTGCCATAATGCTATTAGCACTATGCAGCTTCGTGCCAGAATATAAATCACGCATAACAGTTCGCGCCATAACACCGGCAACAGCAATGCCACTTCCTTGTAGGAAGCTTGCAATTAAAAGGGTTATAAAGTGCGTTGCAAAAATAGCTAAGATAGATCCCAGTGTGAAAAAGACAATACCGATTAAAATCATTGGTTTGCGACCAAAGCGATCGGAGTAAGGACCATAAAAGAATTGGAGCAAACCATAAGGAAATAGATAGCAAGCAATCACGGCTTGCATACGACCAACGCTAACGGAAAACTCATGCGCCATTTGTGTAAGTGCAGGCACATAAATGGTATTGGTCATTTGCCCTGCGGCAGTCAGCAAAATAATAAGCAATAAAATGCGATAAAAATGACGATCAAAATTAGCCATGTTTATACTTCAATATGTAGTGTCGAATAAACTTGTCGCCATCATAACGCAAACCGTAAAAAATAATAGTCTCAGACACTTAAAAAACATCGATTAATGCTGTAAATGAATTAATGATGGGTATATACCTAGCGCAAACCATTTTGGAGTGCTTAATGTCAAAGAAGTTTTTGATAGTTTTGAGTTATTGGATTGCAGGTAATAGCAAGGGCTATTAGCAATATTAAATGATTCAAAAGAACAAGAAATTCAATGGCAGAAGGATTGTAAAATGGTTTGTGTTAGGTATATACTGCGACTCAAACTAAGCGGAAATATTTAAAAGATAAATGTTACTTACTTTAGATGTTGGCAACTCGCATATTCATGCGGGTGTTTTTGATGATGATGAGTTGATATTACAGTTTCGTTATAACACAGCTTCAGCGCATGGCAGCTCAGATCAAATAGGTATTTTTCTAAGGCAAGCACTAAGTGAGAATAGTCTTGATCCAAATAAAATAACGGGTGTCGCTATTGCCTCTGTGGTGCCAGCCATTAATTATTCACTGCGTTCTGCCATTTTAAAGTATTTTGATTTTGAACCATTTTTCTTGCAACCTGGTGTCAAAACAGGCTTAAAGATGCAAGTGGCAACACCCAAAGAGGTTGGTGCTGATCGAATTGCAGGGTGCATTGCCGCTGTTGAGCTATTTGCCAACAAAGATATTTTGGTGATTGATTTGGGTACAGCGACAGTTTTTGATGTGGTGCGTAAAGATAAAGCCTATTTAAGTGGTGCTATTTTGCCGGGAGTTCGTATTTCACTTGAAGCATTAAGTAGTAATGCCGCCCAGCTGTCATCAGTGAGTATTGTCAAACCAATGATGGCAATAGGCAAGGATACTGATACTAATCTGCAATCAGGTATTTACTATGGACATTTAGGTGCATTAAAAGAGCTTAAATCAGCAATGATTCAGGAGTTAAAAACAGATCCAAATACGGTGATAACGATTGCAACCGGTGGATTTTCGCAATTATTTAATGTCCCTGGGTTATTTGATGCCATTGTGCCAGATTTGGTATTGCAGGGTATTAAAATAGCATTTGATAAAAATAAATAATGAAGCAAAAATCATGATAAAAAAACCAAACGTACAACAAGCTGAAGAAGCAATTAAAACGCTATTAGAGTATATCGGCGAAGATCCTAATCGTGAAGGGTTAATTGAAACACCCAAGCGTGTTATTAAATCATATGCTGAGTTTTTCAAGGGATACGAGGAAGACCCTGATGAAATCCTATCAAAGACATTTGAAGATGTTGAAGGCTATGATGAGATTGTGCTTTTAAAGGATATGCGTTTAGAGTCCTATTGTGAGCATCACATGGTACCAATTATTGGTAAAGCGCATGTTGCTTATTTGCCTAATGGTAAAGTCGTAGGCATAAGTAAAATAGCGCGTGTGTTAGATGTGTTTGCCAAACGCTTACAAACACAAGAGCGCTTAACTATGCAAATTGCCTTGGCAATTGAAAAAGCGTTAGCACCCAAAGGTGTCGCCGTGATTATTGATTCAATGCATCAGTGCATGACCACACGAGGCGTGCACAAGTCTGAAACATCAACAGTGACAAGTTGTATGCGTGGAATCTTTAGAAAAGATGAGAAAAGCCGCAGTGAGCTGATGTCACTGATTTCAGGATTGTAGGAAAAGTAAAAAAATCGCTGCGTTTACTTGGTCTTAGTATTATAGTCTGTATAATATTTGTATCGTTAGTTTTGTTTTTAACAAGAATGAAAAAGCTTTTTTTAGGTCTTTGCTTTTTAATGACAGGTTGTGCAAGCACCCATGAAATTGTTGCAAACTCGATGCAAAAGACAGTTGCAGCACAGCGTAATGATATTCACTTTCATGATGGCTTGGTGAAGTTGCCTAATGGCTCCACCGCTTATATGGCGTATCCTAATAATGGTTATGATGACTTGCATAGTTATCCAGAAAGTGCGAAAGAAACGTTATTAGCGCTAAACGATGCGCTAAAAGATCATTTTAAAACACTGACGCTGGCATCACACTTCCAGTCGGCACAGTTTGAATATCTAGCAGCACGTGATAAGAAGTATGACTATTTTATTTTACCGAGAATCAGTAAATGGACAGAAAGTTATACATTATTAACTGGTGTCGCTGATCAAGTTGGGCTAAGTATAAAAATATATGATCTAAGAACGAACCAGCTTATTGATGAAGTGCATATTAATAGCACAAGCTCAAAAATACCAGGCTTTGAAAAAACACCACTTGAGCTATTGCATGAACCATTAACTGCAATTGCCGAGAATTTATTTATGCAAGGAAAGCCAGCTGATGCCTCATAACAATCACAAGCTTGATAGTGCTTATGCGATTTTGCCAATAGCATTTGCCGATAATACAAATCAACCATTTTTTAAAGAATGTCCAGAATCTACACTCATCTGTGGCGGTAAGGATGTGTTTGATCGAGATTATTATATGCAACATGCGGCATATCATGCATGGCTGAAAATGCAGAAAAGCGCTTTGCAAGAGGGTGTTAAATTGATGGTTGTTTCAGCGTTTCGTAGCTATTTGTATCAGGCTAACATTATTTTAAATAAGTTAAATAAAGGTTTATTGCTAGAGGATATTTTAAAAGTCTCAGCCTTACCTGGATTTAGTGAGCATCACACAGGATGTGCTTTGGATTTTACCTCAGATGAGGAGAGTGAAGTGCTAACAGAAAGCTTTGAGCAAACTAAAGCTTTTAAATGGTTATCAAAGCATGCCCATGAGTTCCAATTCACTTTAAGCTATCCACGAGACAATGTGTACGGGTTTATTTATGAACCTTGGCATTGGTGTTATAAAACATCTTAAGTTGTGCTATGATCAGCGATCTTATTGAATATTGATGTTTAGAATATGTTAAGACATTATGCGTTGATACTTGAATATGCGGGCACCAATTACTGTGGTTGGCAGCGCCAAAATCATAGTGGTAGTGTACAAGAGCGTTTAGAAAAAGCATTATCCATTATTGCCAATGAACCGATTGAAGTAGTCTGCGCAGGTAGAACGGATACTGGCGTACATGCCATGGCACAAGTGGTAAATTTTTCAACGTCAGCAATCAGGCAATCAAAGGCATGGGTGTTAGGTGTTAATGCGCATTTGCCCAATGATATTAATGTCTCTGCTATCTATGAGGTTGACGCGGATTTTAGTGCGCGCTTTAGTGCATTATATCGACGCTATCAATATGTGATCTATCAGAATAAAACCTCCAGTGCATTATGGCATGAGCGAGTTACTTGGATTAATCAGTCATTGGATATAATCAAGATGAATGCAGCTTGTGCGTACTTGCTCGGTGAGCAGGATTTTAGCTCTTTTCGTTCATCACAATGCCAATCGGTAAGTGCCAAGCGTAATATTCATCATGCACATTTTACTGAGTATGGTCAGTTTATTATTTTTGATATTCAAGGAAATGCCTTTTTGCACCATATGGTCAGAAATATTGTCGGATCAATGCTAGAGGTGGGTTTAAACAAAAAGTCACCCGATTGGATCAACGCATTGATAGGTGCAAAAGATCGCACACAAGCAGGTGTTACGGCACCCCCTCAAGGTTTGTATTTAATTGAGGTAGGTTATCCACGAGAATTAGATATTATTGCCTGTCAAGAAGTGCCGTTTAAGAATAACAATATGCTGTGATGAATAGCATTAATCTGTGGTATAAGATCAGAAATATCACCATCGTTTTTAATTATAAAGTCACTAAATGTGCGACGTTCATCATCACTAATCTGGCTTTGAATCATCAATAAAGCTTGTGACTTTGTTTGCTTATCACGCGCTGTAATACGATCAAGCTTGGTGTCCATAGATGCGCATATCGAGATAATTTTCTTAAGATAAGGGTAGTTAGTAAGTGTTGCCGTTGTCAAAAGTGGAATATCTATGATTGTATAGATGGATTGGCTTTTTGAGAGTTTTAATTCGATCTGTTGACGAATAATCGGATGCATAAGATTGTTTAACCAAGTCCGTGCTGATGTGTCTTGACTGATAATACTGCGTAAGACTTTTCTATCAATCATACCGTTAGTTATCACTGTATCGCCAAACTCATTAATAATCGCTTCAATGACTTCAGGTAAGAGGATAACGTTTCTGGCGACTTGATCCGCACAGATAATATCAATGTTATAAAGCTCATGAAAAAGATTAGCAACTGTTGTTTTACCGCTACCAATACCGCCAGTCAATGCAACGGGAAACATGTTTTAATATACCTTGTTATTTTTTCTTGATAGGATAGCGCTGTTTACCTGATATGCATAGAGTAATTAAAGTAATTAACACCTTAAGGGACATAATATGCTTGAAACGATATTATCTACAGCCAATAACACAACAAAACACCTTGTCAGTATCAAAGATTTAAAACGGGATGATTTTGATCGACTGATGAAACTTGCGCATGATGCCGAGCATGGCAAACTCATAAATAGTTTAAATGATAAGATTATTGCCAGCTGTTTTTTCGAAGCTTCAACGCGTACACGTTTATCCTTTGAAGCAGCGATTCATCGCTTAGGTGCTAAAGTCATTGGTTTTGCGGATGCGCATAATACCTCTTTTGGTAAGAAAGGCGAGAGCTTAAACGATACCATTCAAATGCTTAATGGCTATGCTGATGCGATTGTTATGCGTCATTTTGAATCAGGAAGTGCTAACATCGCTGCAGATATTTCACATATCCCTGTAGTGAATGCCGGAGACGGTGCGAATGAACATCCTTCACAAACCTTGCTTGACTTATTTACGATAGAACAAAAATTTGGGCAAATTGATGGTATTAAAATCGCAATGATTGGTGATTTGCGTTATGGCCGTACTGTGCATTCATTAAGCTATGCGTTATTAAACTATCACGATATTACGATTTATTATGTAGCACCAAAGGCATTGCAAATTCCAGAAGAGATTTTAGCTCAACTTAAAAATAAAAACATAGCCGTACACTGTGTTGAGAACTTAGCTGATGTCATTGGTGTGGTTGATGTATTGTATATGACGCGTTTGCAAAAAGAACGTTTCCCTGAAGAAGATGGGCATACGATGGATTATGTGCTTACGGCAGATATGTTGATCAATGGCGCACATGATGATTTGATTGTGATGCATCCACTGCCGCGAGTGCAAGAGATTTGCAACTCAGTTGATGCAACTCAATACGCGTGGTATTTTCAGCAGGCTAAAAATGGCGTATTTATGCGTCAAGCGATTCTTTACCGATTGTTAGGTTAATTTAGAAAAGTTTGATCAATGTGATTTCTTTGTGATCTTTTTTAGCGTCTTCTATCAATTCTTTTGATGCGATTTTAAATAATAGTGGTCACAAGCAATTTGTTGCTGTATTTGTGTCTTTACAGTAAATCTTTGTAAAATAGCCACATCAAGTATGGAAAATAAAAAAATGGTATTCTCGTTTAAAAATCCAAGTCAAAACCTCTTAGTAACACAACTATTCTCAACAGTTAGTTATGCGGTACTTTATTCGACATTAGTACTGTTTATGACCCAAGCGCTGGGATTTTCTGCCACTAAAGCAAGTGCAGTAATGGGTGTTTTTGCTGCATTTAATTTTGGTTTACATCTATTAGGTGGCTATATGGGAGGGCGACTTGTTAGCTATCGTGTCTTGTTTTTAATAGGAATGGTCTTACAGGTCATTGCGTGCATTATTTTAACTACACCGACAACTGAGCATTTATATATTGCACTAGCATTATTTCTTACGGGTTCTTGGTTGAATGTCCCGTGTATTAACATGATGCTAACACAACAGTTTACAGCAGAGGATGCTGGGCGAGAAACCGCATTTTTCTGGAATTATGCTGGGATGAATGTTGGGTTTTTCTTGGGCTTTACGGTTGCGGGTATTTTCCAAACAGGGCATGCCTATAGTACGCTATTTATGATTACAACAATAACCAATATCCTTGCGTTTATTATTCTGTTGTTGGGTTGGAAAAATGTTGAAGATATTACAACACCACTTGCTGAAATGGTTAAAAAGAAGGGCACAAAGGTTTTGTATACCAAAAACATCATGGGCTTTGCAGTCATTGTATTGGTGGCGATTGCATTAATGATTGCGCTGCAATATCCGTTAAATACCGATTATGTTGCCCTAGCAATTGGTATTGTTCTTATTTTAATCTTTATTCCCATTGCACAGTCACAAAGTGAATTATTACAAAAAAAGAAAGTGTATGCTTATATCATTTTATCAATCTTTGGCTTGGCGTTTTGGGTGCCTTATTCTTTAGCGCCAATGGCATTAACGATGTTTACTGAATACAATGTCAATCGAGCTGTTTTCCACTTCACAGTACCAACACAATGGTTTCAGAATATAAACACCTTAGTTTTAGCCATTGGTGGTCCACTGCTGCCATTGATATTGATCAAGATACGCAAAAAATTTGTTTTTTCTTTCCCAATGCAGTTTGCATTTAGCATCTTTTTTGTCGCCCTTGGTTTTTTAATGTTGCCGATTGGCATTATAACGGCTAGCAAAGGTGGCTATAGCGCGATGATATGGCTTATTTTAAGCTATTTTTTCCAGTCAATTGGTGAGCTTTTGATTGGACCTACGGGATATGCGATGATTGGAAAACTCGCATCAGCAAGATTACAAGGTTTAATGATGGGTGCTTGGATGGTTGTCGTTGGTAGCACATCAGGCGTCATTGCCAGTTTATTATCAATTATGGTTGCTCCTGCAACGGATAATGCGACACCATTACAAACCAATCACTCGTATCTATCCTTATTCAGCTGGTTAACAGTGATCGCGGTGATTGCAGGTATTATTTTATATTTCCTAGTGCCAATGCTAAGAAAGTTAGCGGATATTCCGCAAAAAACGTAAAGCTGATTAAAAATATTGTGAAAACACGCATAGCGCTATATAGTCTGTCAAAAAATATGATTTTCTAATTTTTTAACCATGCAACAAATTGATAATAAAGCTTCCCTAGATCCTGATATCCAAAATTGGGATGAGTTGGATTTACCTAAAAGCTGGGTTGATGAGTTAAATTTTAAATCACCAATGGCTTGGCTCACCTTGGTAAAGGCAGTTTTTTATCCAAAAAATAGATCTGTGCGTTTAGATGAAAAACTATTGCAGGAAATGCCTATTCCTAAGTATGTTTTACAGGAGTTTCATAATATTCCTTGTGGAAATTATTCAAAGCTATTAACTCGTGGTTATATCAAAGGCTTTGATATTGCGATGCTTAATCAAGTTGATCCCATACGTAAAAAAATAGCACATTATATAAAAGACTGTCACGCAGTCTTGGATATCGGTTGTGGTGGTGGCAAAACTGCCGATGTGATTTATCAACAAGGTGCTCACGATATTTGGGGGATTGATCCAAGTCCCTATTTATTAAAACATGCTGCGTTAGACTATCCACATATCAAATTTATTCAAGGGGTTGCTGAGGCATTGCCATTTGCTGATGGACGCTTTGATGGATTAAGTGGATGCTATGTGTTACATGAAATTCCACCAAGATATATCAAACAACTTATCGCAGAAGCTTCACGTGTGCTTAAAAAGGGTGGAGTGTTTGTCATTGCTGAACCATCACCGGTGCAATATCAAGATAAAACATGGCAATTATGTAAAGACCACGGGGTGAAAGGTGTTTATTTCAAATTGTTAGCGCGCAAGCTGAATGAACCCTTTGTTAAAGCGTTTCATCAGCTGGATTTACATCAATTATTTATTGAAGCAGGATTTGATGTATTAGAGGATCAAAAAGAGATGCCACATCGGTTTATTTGTGTCAGAAAGCGATAACGATTTACTGCTTGATGGCGTTACCTTTTAAAGCGACACCTGACATCCATAAGCCATTTTCACACACGTAAGTATCTGTGCTTGATGTCGTGTTATTTTTCCAATTTGATTGAATATTAGCAACACCATTGCCACCCATTTCTTTGGCTTGGATTTCTAAGCTTAGAAGTGCTGAGTAGAATACCCAGTTACAAGAAGCGACAGGGTCTTTAGCAAAAGCATTAGAACGACGGCTTGTTGTAATCTCACCTAAGTCTTTAGCGCCTGCAGGAGCTGAGTTTTTACCAAAGTAAAATTTAAAGTCTGTCGTTTGTGTTTTGACCTTTGTAGGCATTGAGCTCATCGCTTGATTAATATTGTAATTGCCTAATCCAGTATTTGATGAGCAAGCGCTTATTGCCACAGCTGTTGTTGCAACGAGTATAGATAAAGCTGTATTGATTAGTTTAGATCTTTTCATTTTTTGATTTTTTGATAAATAAGTATGATATTAGTGGGCGAATTTTAGCAGGATGTGTTGATAAGTGAAAGAAAATAAATTCAATTACCTCTCACCCGCGCAGCCTATGCTGCACGAGCAATCCCTCAAGGTCAGAGGTGAAGATTCGTTACTATTATTTAGTAACTCATTTGCAAGATTTTTAAACTGTCTTTAGGCGTGATGTCAGCATGTTCCCCCAATGCGATAAGACCGTTATCTTTGAGATTATTAATAATGTCATCAAATTTATCTTGAGACAGTTGGTAAGCGCTAATTTTGGTTGGGTTGCCCATTTTTTCAAAAAAGGCGCGTGTTTTCTCAATAGCGATTTGTACTTTTGTTTCAGCATCAAGCGCTTTATCAACCTGCCAAACACGTTCAGCGTATTGAATCAGCTTGGCTTGTTTTTTATCCTTTTTGTACTCCATAATGCTTGGCAGAATAATTGCGAGGGTTTGTGCATGATCCAAGCCGTAAAAGGCAGTTAACTCATGCCCAATCATATGTGTTGCCCAATCAGTTTTAACACCCTGAGCGATCAGTGTATTTAATGCAAGTGTTGCTGCCCACATAATGTTAGCACGCACATCATAGTCATGAGGGTGAGTTAGTACTTTTTCACCTTCTTCAATTAACGTGCTGAGAATGCCTTCAGCAAAACGATCTTGCAATTGAGCATTTTGCGGATAAGTTAAATACTGCTCCATCACGTGGACAAAGGCATCGACAACACCATTGGCAACTTGTCTTGCCGGCAGTGTGTAAGTTGTCTCTGGATCAAGAATTGAAAAAACAGGGAATACTTTCTCATGCATAAAGGCAAGCTTTTTATTCAACGCGCGGCGCGAGATAACTGATCCTGAGTTCATTTCAGAGCCTGTCGCAGGCAGTGTTAACACACAACCAAAAGGTACCGCTTCAGTAATGTCAGCATGTTTGGCTAAAATATCCCATGCATCTCCTTTGAACTTAGCGGCTGCAACGATAAATTTAGTGGCATCAATGACTGAGCCGCCACCAACAGCTAAGACAAAATCAATATTATTTTGCTTGATGAGCTCAACTGCTTTAAGGCAGGTTTCATATTCAGGGTTTGGTTCAATACCTGAGAATTCAGTCACTTGATGGTCAGCTAATGCTGTTTTTACTTGGTCATAAACACCATTTTGTTTAATGCTGCCACCACCGTAAATTAATAGTACTTTTTGATCTTTGGCAATTGCATGACTTAATTGCGTGATTTGTCCTTGACCAAAGTAAATGCGTGTAGGGTTGTAATAAATAAAGTTTTCCATAAGATGCTCCATTTTAGATCTATGCCATTATTGATTTAATGGCATTAACGGAGTCAAAGTGTAGCATATCCTTTAATGGCTTTGTAGCAGTTTGCGGTTAATGAGCAGGGACCTCCTTGGCAATGCCATAAGGCATTCCGCGATAAACAACGCCAAACTCGCTGTTTAGATAGCCAAGAACGCCACTTTGATCATTCATTCCTAAACGTGTTGCAAGACTTTGCCAGTTAGGTTTGTCCGTTAAACCTGTTGTCGTTGCAAAAGGACTCCAACTTGCTTCAGCAAGTCCT
The DNA here is from genome assembly GCF_057495195.1 of Cysteiniphilum sp. Classification (NCBI taxonomy): domain Bacteria; kingdom Pseudomonadati; phylum Pseudomonadota; class Gammaproteobacteria; order Thiotrichales; family Fastidiosibacteraceae; genus Cysteiniphilum; species Cysteiniphilum sp. The sequence continues at coordinate 25,364 of NZ_JBXTEF010000069.1, forward strand.
GTGATTTTAGGGAATGTTTTATATTGTAAGTGACGTGCATTGGTGGTGTTTTCTGTCCATAGTGTGCCTTCTAGTCCAAGAATATTATCGTAATCTCTCGGATTAAGTGAGTTGATCGTTTGCAACGCGGTTATTGCACTAGAAAGAGCCGCTTGCGTATCTAAAAAACTACCCGCCCAATATAGACCAGGCTCCCACGCATCTGGAGTATAGGTCAAATCAAAATATAAGTGATCTGAGTAGGCTAATACTGTTGGATAGCCATGTGATGCTAGCACGTTGGCATGCTTAATGCCGGGGGTGGAAGGATCCCAAACCCATGTATGTGCTGTCTTATCAGAAGTCATTGAATAATTACCAATATCGCCATGATCGGTTTGTACGAACTGCTGCCAACCAGAGAGTTTAATTTGAGGGTTTGCAGCTTGCAGATCCTTAAAGAATTTCTGAGAGCGATCCAAAGCGGTGAGATTGTCTTGACAGCTACTATCATTTGACCATGCATCTTTGGAAACTTCATCACCACCGACACTGACTTCATTGTCAGCATAAACCGTTGTTTGTCCTGCAAAGAGGGCGCCAATATCATGAATGATTTGATTGATCTTGGCTGTAAATTGTTTGGCTTGTGCTGATTTTTGATTATATAAGCACACAGGGATCACATCATTATAATAACCCTGAACACTAATATAATCGCTATGATCTAAAGGATTGATAAAAATATCAGGCATTGCATGCACTAGTGCTCTGGCATGTCCTGGTAGGTCAATCTCAGGAATAATGGTTATTTGACGTTCATTGGCATATTGAATTAATTCTCTTATATCCGCCATTGAGTAATACAGACCATAATTGGTTGTTGCGTTAGGGAAATTTTTGGTCAGCATTTTTTTAGTAGAGTCAAAATCCTTATAATTGGTTAGATCTTGATTGGCTTGCAACATCATTGATGCAGGGTTTGTGCTGTTTTTGACATAACCACGAAAAGCTGCCTTTTTAATAATATCACCTGTGATAGATGGTAGCTCAAGGCGCCATGCTTCATCATCTGCAAAATGTAGATGCAAACTATTAAGCTTCAAAGCAGCCATTGCATCAATCATTGTCTTTAACTCATCGATTGTAAAATAATGCCTTGAAACATCGATTAATAAGCCGCGATATTTAAATTGTGGTGCGTCGTTAATATATACGCTGGGCAATTTATTGTGATGTAAAAAAGCCAATTGGCGCAAGGATTCAAGTGCATAAAATACGCCAGCCTCAGTTGCTGCACTAATGGTAATTGTATGAGCCTTAATGCGTAATGTGTAGGCTTCTGGATTATGATTAAGTTTACTTAATGGCACTTGTTTAATAGCAAACGAATAACTATCTTTCAGTGCATGATTAAATTTAATGCCAAGTATTTTGTTTACATAGTTTTGATCAAATGGGCTATCAAAGTCACTCGTATAATCAAATGTTACTTTTTGCAAATTGATGGTTTGTTTGGCATTAAAGTCTAGTATCCTTTTAGGCGATGGAATTAAGCCAAGCTTATTGATTATGTCGTTATTGGCTGTAGAGTTTTGCCAATTTCGTGTAATGTGTTGCTCAATGAGCTGGTGTGTTTTATTCGCATCATAGCCACCAATGTGACTAAAGTCATTGTGAGCGTTATAAGCAGAGAGTGATACATTAATTGGCGTGATAAGGTTATTGTCTTGGTCTGTCACAAAGAATGATTGCGGCATCGAGTTAATATTAGCCGGAACCCATTGGTTATTATTAATCAATTTAATGGTGTAGCTATGGTGAGCCTTTAATGGAAAGACTGATTCAGGTGCTAATACATTGGTATAGCCATCGGCATAAACATATTGTCTGCTGTCCTCTTTTACATAAACTAGTTTACTGCAAGTATCTGTTTGATCATCGCAAATTTGCATGTGAAGGTTCGGGTTAATATCCGTACCTGTTGCGGCAACAGTTAATGCATTAAACGTGCGTGGCATATAAAACCCGATTGACCAGTTAAGTAAATCGGCAGATGCTTTAAATTGGATAATCGTGTCAAAAACTTGAGTGTTTTCAGATTTAATAATGGTTTGAATGCTGTTGATATTAATATTAGTGGAATGAGCAAATGTGGCATTGACTAAAACGGCTGTTGTTAGTAATCCAGTCGCAATAGACGCTTTGCGTAGGTTAAATATCATAAAGTGAGCTCTCCATCAGAGGTGTAAATAAAGCAATATAGTTGTACATGAAAAGCCAATAAAGTCAAAAGAAACCGACGTTTCAGTTTTGTTACAAAATCAACCTTGATTCTTGCTTTTTAATAAGCGCAAACTATTAAATACTACAAGTAAGGACGCACCCATATCAGCACCAATGGCCATCCAAATATTGGCAAGTTCAAGTAAGGCCAATGCCATGAAGATTACTTTAAGCCCTAAAGCAAAGGTGATATTTTGCTGAATAATGGTTTTAACACGTTTGGCATGTTTAATTAACCATGGTAATTTAGCTAGATCATCGGACATCAATGCAATATCAGCCGTTTCAATCGCAACATCACTACCTGCATCACCCATAGCAAGACTTAAGTCAGCTGTTGCCAAAGCAGGGGCGTCATTAATACCATCACCAACCATCGCAACTGTTTGATATTGAGCTTGTAAGGCTTTGATTTTTGCTACTTTATCTTCAGGTAAAAGCTCAGAGTAAACTTCATCAAGTCCAGCTTGTTGTGCAATAAACTGTGCGGCTCCTTTATTATCACCAGTTAATAACGCGGTTTTTATGCCAAGGGCGTTGAGTTTGGCTAAGGTTTCTTTGGCATTGTCTTTGATGCTATCAGCAACAGCAAATAAGCCAAGAATATGATTGCTATTAGCGAAGATTAATAGTGAGTGTCCTGTTTTTTCTAATTCAAGAATTTGATCATGAAAGGCATTTAAATGTGCTGTAATTTCAGTTTTCTCATGTAGATATTTATGACTGCCAATCCAGTAATTGCGCTCATTAATTCGTCCTGTAATCGCTTTGCCTTTAACAACTTGAACATCAGAAGCATTAAAGGTTTTTGCTAATTGGAGTGCAGCCATTTTATCAAAAATAGCATGTGCCAAGGGATGGTTATTACCTTCTTCAAGTGTAGCAGCAAGTTGTAGTAACTCGTGATCACTATACTCTTTTGAGATATTAATAATTGACTGAATGATGGGTTTACCTTGGGTAATCGTCCCTGTTTTGTCAAAAGCAATCGCATTAAGCTTTGCCGGTAACTCAAGAAAGCTGCCACCTTTGATTAAAATGCCATGATTAGCCGCAGCACTTAAGCCTGAGACAATGCTCACAGGTGTTGAAATAACTAAAGCGCAAGGGCAGGCAATAACAAGAATAACCAGAGCCTCATAAATCCAGTTGTACCAACTGCCAGCAAATAATAATGGCGGGATAATCGCAACTAGCAAAGCAAATAGCATCATCAAAGGCGTGTAGTATTTGGCAAATTGCTCAACCCACATCTCCGACTTTGCCTTATTCGCTTGCGCTAGTTCCACTTGACGGATAATGTTTGATAGTGTTGATTCAGTAGCAAGTTTTGTTACTTTGACATACAAAAGACCATCTTCATTTAAACTGCCAGCAAATACAGGATCACCTTGCTTTTTCTCAATAGGCAATGACTCACCGGTAATAGGTGCTTGATTAATAAAGCTTTCACCTTCTTTAACAACGCCATCTAAAGGGACTCGCTCACCAGGTTTGATGACGATTGTGGCGCCGATATTAACTTCCTCAACTTTTTTAATATCGATATCTTTGTGATGTGGACAATAAACATTAGCCGTATCGGGTGCTATTTCTAGTAATGATTGAATCGCTTTTCTTGCTTTGCCAACACTCCATGATTCCAACAATGAAGCGATCGAGAATAAAAAGACAATCATACCTGCTTCTAGCCACTGACCTAAACATATCGCACCAATTACAGCAATGCTCATCAAAAGATTAATATCAGGACGTATACGTTTTAATGCTGCCCATGCTTTAGGATAAATAAAAAAGCCACCAACGATTAATGCCAAAACATAGAAAACAATCGAGCTAACAGGCTGGGCAGTTGCTGCTCCATGCTCACCAATAAGGGCATCTAAAAAGCCATGATGACTGCCATGGATGGCAAAACCTATGATTAAAAACAATGCGCAGATCACTGTTAATAGGCTGCGTATATGCTTTTGCCAAAAGCTTTCACTATTGGTTTGTTTTTTAATTTCATATTGTTGCCAACTGATAAATTGATAGCCCGTTGCTTTGAGTCTTTTTTCAATTTCAGCTTGTGTAAATTGTTGTGTTTGACTGTGGATCATGAGCTTGCCTTTCAATAGATTGAACTGTAAAAGGTTCTCATCTTTGACATAAGGTAGAAGCTCTCGTTTTACCACGGAAACTTCATCCAAACAGTCCATGCCATAAATTTTATATTCAAACATTTTGTTTGCCTTTTTCCTTTGTTTGATTAATGAGTTTCATCCGACCAGTGTTTATACATATCTTGTAAAATACAATGCACATGCTCATCGTATAAGGAATAGAGCACTTGTTTTCCTTGGCGTTCACCTTTAATCAGACGCTGTTGTTTCATTAATTTCAAATGGTGACTAACCAGAGGTTGAGAGATTCCAAGTTGTTCGACAAAGTGATTAACCGGCGTTACTTCTTTAGCACATAAGAATAAAATACGCATACGGTTAGCATCACCCATGATCTGGCACACATCAGCAATTCTCGTCAAAATAAGTTCATCAATATCGCTCATTACAAATCCATAAATTTTTATATAAAAAATACTTTATATAATTTAGATCAAAAGATCAATGATGTAAAGTGGTTAATACTTCATTGATGCCTGTAATTAAAATTTTACTGTAAAAAAATTATTTTTTTGTTATATTTGTCGCCCTTGAAAATACAGTTCGCAATTCGGAGTGTTATGACTTCCTCCTCGTATCAGGAAAAACTAGCCCAAGTGCCATTGGCAAAATCTTGGGCAGTCGTAATTTTAATTTCATTTTTCTTTTTCTTTGAATTTGGCTTAGGCAATGCTTTTAATACATTAACACCTGCCATTTTAAAGGCTTATCCAGACTTGACACCAGTGAGTGTGAGTTTCATTGCCAGCTTATACTTTTATACGAATATTGCGTGCTTGATTCCTGCTGCGTATATTCTAGATAGGTTCTCACCGCGTCTAGCCATATCAATAGCTTTATTAGTCTGTGCGTTGAGTATTTTTGCAATGACATTAACAACAAGTGTTTATGTGATGGGCGTTTCTCGCTTACTTATGGGGATGGGTGCAAGCTTTAGTCTTGTTGGTTGTATCCGCATTGCAACAAATTGGTTTCCAGCAAACCGCTTAGGTTTTGTTATTGGTATTATTATTGCCATTGGTATGTTGGGTGGCTATGCAGCACAAGCGCCCGTTGGTTATTTGCTTGATGCATTTGGCTTAGAGCATACATTACATGTCATTAGCTTGTTTGGTTTGGTTTTAGCAGCACTTATTTTTATTGTTGTGCGTAATGCACCAAAAGCTTTAACAGAAGCGCGCACGATGCAAACTAAAGCCTTAAGATCGGAGTCTATCTTAGCAACGTTAAAGTTAGTTTTATCTAAGCCGCAAAACTGGTGTGCTGGTATTTATGTTGGTTTGATTAATATTGGCACATGGATGTTGGGTGGGATGTGGTCAAATGAATATCTGATGAAAACCCATGATGTGAGTATGTTAGAAGCACGTTCGATTACAGGGTATATCTTTTTAGGTATGATTTTTGCTTATCCGTTTTGGGGGTGGTTGACTGAGCGTATGCGTCGCCGCAAACAACCTTTAATCCTAGGTGGTGTTACATCGGTTATCATTATTGCGATTATTATGTTTTGCACGGTGAGTGTCGCACAATTATCAGTACTATTTTTCTTATTAGGGTTTGTCACCAGCGCGCAAACCGTCGCTTATCCATTTGTGGGTGAAACCAATCCGATGAAAAATAATGCAATTGCAACAAGCATTGTATCCATGAACTCATTATTATGGGGTGGTGTGATCGCTATGCCACTATTTGGCGTGATGACAACATGGTTTAATCACAGCAAAGGTTTGGATGATATGGCAGCGCCTGGGCTTAATTTTGGCATGGGGATTTTGCTAATTGGCTTTATCATTAGTATTATATTTGCTTTATTTATTAAAGAGACGTATTGTAAGCGTCAAGTGGACTAAGTAAGGGAAAATATGCAATTTCTTGAATTTGAAAAACCAATTGCCGAATTAGAAGCAAAGATTGAAGCGCTAGCTAAGTCAAATGCGCATAGTGAAGATGTTCAACAGGAAATCGAGAAGTTACAAGGTAAAACGACCGATTTAATGAAGAAGATCTATAACTCATTAAGCGATTGGCAGATAATTCAATTAGCACGCCATCCTGAACGCCCATATTTTTTAGATTTACTTAATAAGATTTTTACTGATTTCCAAGAATTGCATGGTGATCGTGCTTTTGCGGATGATAAGGCGGTTATTGGTGGTTTAGCTAAATTAGGCGATCAAGCAGTAATGGTGATTGGTCAGGAAAAGGGGCGCAAAACAAAAGATAAACTGCGCCATAACTTTGGCATGATGCATCCGGAAGGATATCGCAAAGCATTGCGTTTGATGAAGCTTGCTGAGAAATTTAATGTGCCTGTTATTACGTTTATCGATACACCAGGCGCTTATCCAGGTGTTAAAGCTGAAGAACGCGGACAAAGTGAGGCGATTGCGCGCAATTTGCTTGAGATGTCTAAGTTAAATGTACCTGTGATTTGTGTTGTTATTGGCGAAGGTTGCTCAGGTGGTGCTTTGGGCATTGGTGTGGGCGATAAGTTGGTAATGCTCGAGTACAGTTATTTTGCGACAATTTCACCAGAAGGGTGTGCTTCAATCTTATGGAAGACAGCCGAAAAAGCTGCTGATGCTGCTGAGATTATGGGTATTACTGCTAAGCGTTTAAAAGAACATGATATTGTTGATGAAGTCATTAAAGAGCCTTTAGGTGGCGCGCATCGCAATATTACTGAAGCTGCAAAAGAAATCAAACTGACGCTGCAGCGTTTATTGAGTGATTTAAATGCCTTATCTAATGATGATCGCTTAGCAAAACGCTATGACAAATTAATGTCTTTTGGTGCATTTGAGGGGTAATCATTTTAAAGGGTAGCCATTAAGAATGCCCAAACCATTTCTTCAATTTATCTTCTGCTTTTAACACATGTTTCTCTAATTTTGGAAAGCGATGCAATAGTTTGTGAAGCCATCTTCGTACGGGTGGGACAATCCACGAAAGTACAATCACTCCAGCGAAAAAGAATATAAATCCCGGAATGATTGGCAGAATCGCACCAAGTAATGCCAATGCAAATAAAATGATGACAATGACGATGAGTAAGGTTTTTTTAAAGATAACGCGCATGATTATTTTGATGGATTGTTATCATTGAATAGATAAAGGTAGGCACCATAGCCGCTTTTAGCCATTTCATCTTTTGGGATAAACTTAAGTGCTGCTGAGTTAACACAATAGCGAAGTCCTGTAGGTTCTGGCCCATCATTAAAAACATGTCCTAAATGTGAGTCAGCTACCAAAGATCGGACTTCCGTGCGCACGATAAAAAAGAACTTACGATCTTCTTTTTCCTGAATATATTTGGTGTCTATCGGTTTTGTAAAGCTTGGCCAACCAGTGCCTGACTCAAATTTATCTGTTGAACTAAACAGCGGCTCGCCAGAAACTATATCAACATAAATACCTTCGCTTTTATTATTCCAATAGCTGTTGTCAAAGGGTTTTTCTGTGGCTTCTTCTTGTGTTACCTGATATTGCAATGTCGATAATGTGCTTAGCTTTTGCTGTTTTATATCTGCATTAAAATGTTGATAATCAGTTGCCATTGCTATACCTCCTGTGCACATTAAGATAAGACCCATGCCAATATTGCGTAGATGCATCGAAATTCTCCTATTTATTGTGATGAGTATATTCTAGCAGGGCAATTGCTGTGAAGTGATAAATAAAGTCAGATGGATTTTGTTTCACCTTTGGTTAATATTAAATAGCTACAGCAAGCCAATCGTGCCGATATAAAGGACATAAGATATAATCAGTATTGCACCATAAGGTCGTGTTATAACCCTGCCTTTTTTAACAAGAAGTAGGTAGGTTAGAAAAATAGTCAATAAAGCCATATAAGACATATCTCGATAAATAATGGTGCTACTTACTGCAGTGGGTCTAATAAGCGTTGCAATACCAATTACAGCAAGTATGTTAAATATATTAGAACCAATGATATTGCCAATAGCTAGATCTCCTTGATTTTTAAGAACTGCAGCAGCAGAGGCTGCTAACTCGGGTATTGATGTCCCAATTGCGATAATAATCAGTCCAATAACAAAATCTGACATTCCCAAAAGCTGACCTAAATGAGTTGCCCCAAAAACAAGTAGTTTTGATCCAAGAATAAGTAATAGCAAATAAAAGACAATCCATAAACCTGATTTGAATGGTTTGATGGAATGATTTCTCTCTTTGATTACTGTGCTATTAGATGGTTGTTTTGTGTTAAATATTTTTATAGCAAATAACAACAGTAAGATAATCAAAAGCATGATGCCATCAAATCTTGATAAATATAGGTTATAGATAATTGCTAGCAAAAAGATAGTAATTATTAATAATATTGCAGATTCCTTTATAAATGTATTATCTTGAGGTGTTTTGATTGGTCTGATTAACAGTACACATCCAAGAATCAAGCCCATGTTAGCAACATTAGAGCCAATAGCATTACCAATTGCTAATGTACTTTGATCATTTAAAGAAGCAACAATGGCAACCACTATTTCAGGACTTGATGTGCCAAAGCCTAAGATAACCATCCCAATAATCAATGGTGATATATTGAAATAGTTTGCAATTTCAGCGGTGCGATGCACAAGTCTCTCGGCACTATAGATAACCACTATCAAACTGATAATGACAATGAAAGTATTTAGTAGCATATACTTACTTCTATTGGTTAGGCTTTTTATCATTGATAGTATCTATGATTTCTGAAAAATTCATAGAATAATCTAGCTGATTTTGTATCTCTCTAATAGGTTAGCGTGTGATAGATTATAATTTTTGGTGAGTTTGGGTGGGTATATGCCATAGAAAATTGGATGTAACAGTTGAGGTGTTGAGTGATGTTAATAGAGCAATTACTATAAAGCATAAAAGGGTAGGCTATATGTAACAGTTTTTTTACATTGCAATACTTGCTTGAAACGGTTTTTTTACACTCAACTGAGTATAATGCACTCAATTCGATCGCATGATCATGAGAAATAATATTTTGAAATTCAAGTAATAGGAGCAGAAAATGACCGTAACAAAAGAAACACAACAAAAAGCATCAACTTGGCAAAAAATCAAAAAAGAATATATCAAGTTTTGTTCATTACAAGCTCAGTCGCAATTGTATTTATAACCACAACTATTATGATTTATGGAAAAAAGTAAAGATGGTTGGGTTAATACCAAGTTTCTTGATCACTAAATAAGTTAATACCAGATTCCAGAAAATCATTGCAATTGCTGAGGCAATCGCGATACCAAAAGCATGTAAGCTTGGAATAAGTGCAATGCCTAGGGCAATATTAATAACAAGTGCAATGTAAAAGACACGACATGTTGTTTTCTCAAATCCTGCCATATTTAGGATAGTAAAGACACTACCACAGAGCACGTTAACCGCTTGGCCAATCATCAAGACACAAAACAATGAATAAGCTTGGGTATACGCCTGACCATAAAGCATAGTGATCCAGTAGCCTGCAATAATCAGAACCACCATACCAAGCGCTGAAAGCCCGCAGATAATACGTGTATATTCAGTGATTTTGGTCTGAAATGCATCACGTGACAGCATTTTATAGTCATTGGCTACTTGCGCCATAATATTGGCGCTAACGGCATTTAAAACAAAGACAACTAAAGCGCTTAATTGCAGTGCTACGGCGTAATAAGCAATACTTTCATTGCTAGAGAATATTTTCAGTAAAACAATGTCGATTTGACTTAGTAATAAATTCCCCCATTTTAGTAGCATAAAAGAGAGATTGCTACCGTGTGGTTTATGACTTTTAAATCCGTATTTAATGCTAATTTTCAACCATAATATAAGCATATAAAGGGTAATCGCAGCAAACATTGAGCCCACAAGTAAGGGGGCATTATGAATTTCGATTATAATATAGATGCCAATGATCAGTAACATCATCAGGCGCATGATAAATTGGATTAAGTTGGCATAAATCACTTTTCTATTGGCAACATAAAAAGACTGCAAAAGATTAGCAATAAAAAAAGGCAATGCAAATAAGAAAGCAAAAACCTCAATAAAACTGGCATTAGGATCAAATAAATAGATATAACTAAAACAGCCAATACAAGCAAAGATCAGAATAATTATTCCACGACGCCAAAACCAGTTGTGCAATTGGAAAACCTCTTTAGTGCGTGTAATTCCATTGTTGCTAGACCAGCCCCAGCTGCGAGCTAAAATCCCATCAGCGCCTAATGTGGCAATCACTGCAGAAATAGTGGCAATGGTCACACCAAACATATATTGCCCATATTCAGAAACAGTTAGATAGTGTGCCAATAAAATGGCCGAGGCAAAAGCAGTCATTTGTCCTAAGCCTTGTACAAACATGGTGCCCAGAGACTTAATGAGAATTTCATTGTGAAGTAATTTTTTAATTTTTACGGTTAACATCATTAAATGCATCTTTTAGGTTTAGGTAATCCTGCGATTTTGGCGGCTTGCCGTGCAGGGGAAACAGGAAATAAAGTCTGTAGATAAAGACTATTACCAATCTCATGACCATATTTCTCTTTGAGTGATTTAACCAAAAGACGAATCGCTGGTGCTGTTGTATGTATCTCATAGTATTCACGCAAGAAATTAATAACCTGCCAGTGTGCCTCGGTTAGTATAATATTTTCTTCTTTGGCAAAAGCATAAGCAATATCAGCTGACCAATGTGTGTGGTCTTTTAAAAAGCCGTGCTCATCAAGCAGTATAGTAAATTGAGTCATTAATGCAGAAAAGGGAATTTGCAATCGCCATATAGTAGAGGAATTTATACCTATCGTAAATCATTTTGCGGTGTTTGGTTGTAAAGCGAATTGAATCAAGTTAAACGGTTAGGTTATATAACCCGACTTCAATATTGCCTAGCACCTGTTTGTACACCCAAGAAAACGGTAATTGATCAGGGTTGAAGTTGTAAACATGAACATCCCATAGCTTATTTGAAGGATTGTAGTCAATAACCATGTTTAAATAGCAAGGTGCGTTACTGTTATTGCTTAAGGTGTAAAATGAGTTATCAGACATTGTTTTAAAAGCAGGTTGTGAATGCTCTGAATTATTTGTTGAGACCCAACACTGTTGAATTTTTGTTTGTGAAGGTAGGGTAACTCTGTTGCGTGAGGCAAAATAAATTGCTGTAATGCCTTTTTTATGGCGAATTTCTTCTAATAGCTCAAGATAGTTGCTGTTAATGTATTGATTTAATAGCAGTGAAATATAGCGTGTAGAGTTATCATTTTCTTTACAGGAATGATGTGTACAAGAACCTAATGATAATGTAGTGATTAATAAAATAAAAAGAGTAGGAAGTAGTACAAACCATCTTGACGCTTTTCTAGGTGTTGCAAATTTTTTGGGTAAAAGTGTCGACATGATTCGCAAAATAAATTAAGTCCTTTAATTCAATGTAAAGTAAGTAAAAAGAGAAAGGCAATGTAGTCATTGCCTTAAGGTATTACTTATTCTTATTTATTCAATTTTTCTTTGATTAAGTCACCAATGGTTGTTGGCGCCATTTGTTCAGCTTTGTAATTTGTTTTAGCTGTTTTTTCCATATCTTCATCTAGGCCTTTGATAGAAAGATTGATGCTACGACGCTTAGTATCAATATTGCTAACGCGCGCTTCAATTTCTTGACCTACTTTAAGAACATGACGGGCATCTTCAACGTGCTCACGTGAAATATCAGCAACACGGATGAAGCCTTCTACTTCAGGTGCAAGCTCAACGTTAGCACCGTTTTGTTGAACCGCAGTGATAACACCAGTTACTTTAGCACCTTTGTCATTTGCAGAGGTGTATTGTGTAAATGGATCATCAGAAAGCTGCTTTATACCAAGGGCAATACGCTCACGCTCGATATCAACAGAAAGCATAACTGCTTCGATTTCCTCACCTTTCTTCAATTGGCTTACAACATCTTCAGCTTTGTTCCAAGCAACATCAGAAATGTGTACCAGACCATCGATATTACCATCTAAGCCGATGAAGATACCAAAATCAGTAATAGAGCGGATCTTACCATTAACTTTATCACCTGGTTTGTGTGCATCGGCGAATGCTTGCCATGGGTTGATGATGCATTGCTTCATGCCAAGAGAAATACGGTGACGTGAAGCATCAACTTCTAATACCATCACTTCAACTTCTTGACCTAAAGAAACTAGTTTGTGTGGGTTAGCATTTTTGTTTGTCCAATCCATTTCAGATGTATGAACAAGACCTTCAATGCCTTCTTTAAGCTTAACAAAACAACCGTAGTCAGTAATATTAGTGATTTTGCCCATAAGCTTAGTACCAACAGCAAGCTCTTCAGCAACACTCGCCCAAGGATCTTCGCCCAATTGCTTGATACCAAGAGAAATACGACCTTTGTCGTTATCAAATTTGATGATTTTAACATCGATTTCATCACCAAGTGCTAACATATCACTTGGGTGCTTGATGCGGCTCCAAGACATATCAGTAATGTGTAATAAACCATCAACGCCACCAAGGTCGATAAATGCACCAAAGTCAGTAATGTTTTTAACAATACCTTTAACAACTGAACCTTCGCTTAATTTCTCAAACAATGCTTCACGATCTTCTTGCGTCTCAGCTTCGATAACCGCGCGACGAGAAACAACGATATTGTTACGCTTAGTGTCAAGCTTAACGATCTTAAGCTCGATATCTTTGTCTTCTAGGTGAGAGATATCGCGTAATGGACGAACATCAACAAGAGATCCTGGTAAGAACGCACGTAAGCCTTTCACTTCAACTGTGTAGCCGCCACGAACGTGGTTTGTAATTCGACCCAATACAGTTTCTTGGTCATCACATGCTTTCTCAAGCGCACCCCAAACTTCAATGCGTTTTGCTTTCTCGCGAGATAGGCGTGTTTCACCGTTGCTGTTGTCTAATGCGTCAAGTACAACATCTACTTGGTCACCAATTTCAACTTCAATTTCGCCTTGATCATTTCTGAATTGATCAAGAGAAACAATAGATTCTGATTTTAAACCTGCGTCAATCCAAGCAAATTCACGATCAATGGCAACGATAGTTGCTTTAATGATCTTGCCAACACGCATTTCAGTTTCTTTTAGTGAAGCTTCAAAGAGGTCTTTAAAATTTTCAGTCATGGTTTAGTTCCAATATATCTTAAGCCAGTGGTTAGTTATACATTGAGTTTACTGCATTCACTGGAAAACTGCATAAACTCAGCCTAAAAGGTGGCAAGATTTTAAAGGATTGTCTTGGTGTTTTCAATCAGTTGTTGCTGTTTTGTGCAAAAAAGTCAAAAGTTAAATGGTTTCTCTGCTTTCTATTGGCTGAAATAGTTGAAGCGGTATATGCTAATGCCATAAATTCTTAAGTAAAGATCACTAATAGTATGAAGAGTTATTTATGTTTTGACCTAGGGGGTACTTATACTAAATATGCATTGATTGACTTAGCAGGGAATATCGTTGTATCAGATAAATATCACACAGGAAAAATCATCGATCCTGAGGCGCTGCTTCAGCAATTTATGCTGCGTTTTATAGAATTAAAGAAGACATATCACATCATAGGTGTTGGCTTTTCGTGTCATGGAATTGTAGACCCTCAAAGAGGTTGTGTTGCCTTTGGTTCGCCTTATGTCAAAGCGCTAGAAAATTACCCGTTAGTTGAGCGCTTTAAACAAGAAGCAGGTGTTGAGCTTGTCGTGATTGAAAATGATGTTAATGCTGCGGCTATCGGTGAAGCAACCTATTGGCGGAATAATCACTGTCAGAATTATCTCTTTTTAACATTGGGTACCAGTATTGGCGGTGCGATTATTATTAATGGTCAATTGTATCGTGGGTTTAATAATGCGGCAGGTGAGTTTGGCTATCTGCTGACAAATGCACAAGGTAATCAACAAAATAATGACAAAGCAAAAAATATGCTGCCAGGAGCGTGGGAAGGTTATGCTTCAGCCAAAGCTTTATTAGAAAAATATTGCGCTGCAACACAAAGTAAGGAGGTAAGCATAGCACATTTTAAAGAACAGTTATTTAATAAAAACCCTATTGCATTACAGGTCTTTGAAGCGTATTTGCATCAGGTTGTTGCCGGACTTGTTTCATTGACACATGTATTAGCACCGGAATTGATTATTATTGGTGGGGCGATCTCAGAGGAGTCATTTTTTATCGAAGCACTAAGGCAGCGTTTTCATGAGAGCGTATTACCTTTTTATAAAGGGGTCAAAATTATGCCAGCGCATTTCGGTAATCATGCTGGAGTGCATGGGGTTGCTTGTTTATTGAGCAAATCAAGGGAGTGTTAATGAATATTTGCGTGAAATGCTTGACGGATGCCGTAACTTTGGTTATCAATGATAGCCGAAGTTAAATTACATAAAGTAATTAAAAACGAAAACAAACAGAAGTAACCAGAGTAAACAGAAATTTAAACGTCTTAAGGTGACTATCAGCATGAAGCTAAAAATGAACACGATGTTTAGATGGAGGAAGGAGTAGTAAAATAATGGCAAATCAATATTCTCAGAGCTTTGAAATCATTCTATCAAAGAAGTATGGGCGACCGGCAGAGGAAGTGCTAAAGGGTTACTCAAGCGAAGGCTTAAGTTATGAGGACGTTGCAGGTAAATTTGGGTTTAAAACCACTACTGTGCGTAAATGGTGTCGCAAATACAACATTGAGCTCTTGGGTCCTACAGATGGTAATGCTGCAAAGGCTTATGAAACGCTTTATCAATCCAGTCTTAATGCTGTTTCTGTCAATACTTATAACGTTCTGTATCGCTCTTGGTCAATTGATCACCAATACTTTGCGGTTGATAGAAAAAATTAAGCTCGATGATTAATGCAGCTTAATCAACTCGATCAGTAGCATTAGAATTATTGTAAATAAGAAAGCCGTTGATAATAGAAACGCGCAAAGCCTTAAACTTAAATTATTCGTTGTTAGATGAATAATTGAGTTGATGATTCTAAAGCTGACAAATAGCCAACCAAGGATGAGAAAGTAATTGATGTGCATGAGCTCTGGATTAAGCAAGATAATGATAAAGCAGATATAAAAAAGTACCGGCATTTGAAATAAATTATCAAGGTGCCTTGATGTGATTTCAAGCCAAGGATGTTCTTTTTTACAGAAATCCATTGTCCGTAAGTCATTTAATGTAATCTTGCTTTTACGAATGGCTTGAATGCGACTAAATAGGGTAATAAAAACACTGATGATGGTAAGAATCATCATCACAATAATCGGTATTGACCAAGCGGTTGTTGACATTGTGATACTCCAATTATTAAGTTTACTTAGCTAATGCTTGCCATTTTTCAGGTGTATATGTTTTCATAGCGATAGCATGTAGCTCACCTGAAGCAATGTGCTCATTGATTGCGGCATAAACCATCTGTTGTTGTTTGACTTTACTTAAAACCCCATTAAAAACATCACTGATAATCGTTGCATTAAAGTGTACATTATCATCGCTTTTGATTAATGCGGTGGTGTTAGCTCCTAGTTTGGTTTCGATTAAGGTTTTTAATTCGATTGTATTCATGATTTATAATCTCTTATTTGTTACTGTTTAATAAAAGGTGAAAATAGGTTATCCAAACCGTGGATGTTAATCAATGATTTAGCATTTTCTGAAACGAGACCCATAAGTCGCAGATCAATGTTATTATTTTGACAGTGATGGATGATATGCATAAGAAGGGAGATGCCAGCGCTGTCAATCTCTTGAGTATCATTAAGATCAATTTCTAGTGTTGATGTTACGGATTCAAGCGCATGACCTAGCTCTTTCTCAATGCTTGAAGCATTGCTAAAATTAAGGTTACCTTGTAGGGCAAAACTATTTGGATTTTTTATTGATAAGCTCATTGTTTTTTTTCTCAATGGCAAGGTTAATATCTTTAAGGGTTTTATAGTTTTTAAACTGTGCTCTGAAGTTGTCTAATATGCTGACCCCAGCAACCGCTAGATCACAGATTTTCCACTTAGCTACAGCATCTTTTCCTGCTTCATTTAACATTTTAATACTCAAGTCAGAAGAGGATTGGTTTTGCAAATTAATGATTTTGCCAGTTACTACAATAAGACGTTGCCCTTGCCATGAGTTATTACTCAAAGGAAATATTTGAATATCATAATTACCCGCTTGAGCAATATTCTCAGCATATGAGTAAGCTAACATTTGTGTAATTTCAGCGATAAATTGTCGGTGTTCTTTTTTATCAGCAGTTTGCCAACGCTCCTTACCAACCAATAGTTGAGCGATAATATTTGTCGCTAAAAGTGGCATCACATGCGTGTCAATTAATTGGATAAGTTCTTTGGGGTTTTTACTTAACTCATTTTTTGATTTAATTAGCGTTTTTTGTGTTTCAACAATGGATTGTTGCAACAATGTGACCGGATCAGTTTTTGTTGAAGCATTGCTAATCTTGGCTGCCGGTTTTGTGCTTGCAGTTGCAAAGTTTAGTGGCATGCTGCCAAGCATTAAAGTGGCGCTTGCAAAGGTTATTATTTTCTTGGTTTTGTGGATCATTTTTTGTCTCCAGAACCTGATACAAAGGTATTGATAAGTGAGTTTAGGTTAATGGCTGAAGAGGTGTTTGACAACTCTATCGTGCTACCATTTGCTAAGTATTTACTGTTATATAACCCAGGTATGTCCATATTGGATGGGTGCAAGGCAATAAAACTATCACCTAAAATGCCGCTTGTATCAATAGCTGCACCATAGCTGCTTGGTATATTGTTATAGCGTTTATTGATGTTTAAAGTCACATCAGCAATAAAACCATTATAATTTGGTGTTAACGTGATACTGTTTACTTTGCCGATTTCAACACCAGCAATGCGTACTGCAGCACCTGGGCGTAAGCTGCCAATGTTTTGAAACTGCGCTTTGACTTGATAAGAGCTATTATCAAAGCCAGAAAGTGATAGTCCACTGACTTTTAACGCCATAAAAATAAGTGCAGCAATGCCAAGAAGGACAAAAACACCTACTAATAGCTCGTAAGATTTCTTATACATTTTAAACTCCTTTGAACATTAAGGCGGTCATTAGAAAGTCTAGACCTAAAATTGCTAAAGAGGAATAGACAACGGTCTTTGTTGTTGCTTGGGCAATACCTGCCGAATTGGCGCGACAATTATAGCCTTGATAAAGCGAGACAATCGCCACGGCAATACCAAATACCAAGCTTTTTAAAATACCATTCATCACATCATCATAAAATAATACTGAAGCTTGCATGTTTCCCCAGAATGTACCACTAAAAAGACCCAATAGTTTGACACCAATAAGATATCCACCCCAAATGGATATGGTTGAGAAAAACAAATTTAAAATAGGCACACTTAAAACACATGCCCAGAATCTGGGTGCTAAGATAAAACGCACGGGGTCAACGCCCATCATATTAAGGCTGGCAAGTTGTTCAGTGGCTTTCATTAATCCCACTTCAGAGGTTAGTGCGCTGCCTGCGCGTCCAGCAAATAATAAAGCAGTAACGACAGGTCCAAGCTCACGAATAATACTTAAGGCAACCATTGGGCCTAATGCTGATTCAGCACTAAATTTAGCAAGTGTATAAAAGCCTTGTAGTGCTAAGACAAAACCAATGAATAAACCTGAAACCAGAATGATCAAAACCGAGTTGATGCCAACGTGATAGGTTTGCGTAATAATGCTACGTGGATTGCAGCGACCAAACGTCATCTCAAATGCCAGTAATATAGACTCACCGAGATTAGTTATTGTATTTAAGGTGTTGCGACCAAGCACTTGGATTATTTTTAGCATGAATCACTTCCTCATTTATTGCAATGTGCTTAAGAAGTTAGGCGCAGGATAATCAAATGCTACAGGACCGTCTGCGCTACCGGATAGAAACTGTGAAACAAATGGATCTTTACTGTTTTTAATAAATTCAGGTGATCCTTCAAGCATCACTTGTTGATTGGCAATGATAATGACATGATCTGCAATGCTCATTACCTCATCGATATCGTGAGAGACAATTACGGATGTCATATGTAGTGCGTCATTAAGTGCTTTGATTAAGGTTAAAATTACCTTTAAAGAAATAGGATCTTGACCGGTAAATGGTTCATCATAAAGCATAAGATCAGGGTCTAATGCAATGGCGCGGGCAAGGGCTACGCGTCGAGCCATGCCGCCTGATAGCTCACTAGGCAACATGTCGGCTGTGCCGCGCAGGCCAACAGATTGCAGCTTCATTAATACTAAGTTATGAATGAGGCGTTCACTTAGGTTACTGTTTTGACGCAAAGGGAAGGCAACGTTATCAAATACTGATAATTGTGTGAAAAGGGCGCCTGATTGGAATAAAGCCCCCATTTTCTTACGTAAATCGAGTAATGCTTTCTTATCTAATGAATTAAGCTTGTGATCAAGTACACGAATATCACCGCTTTTAGCTTTTATTAGTCTACCAATTAGGTGCAAAAGGGTGGTTTTGCCAGTGCCTGATGGACCTAATATTGCGGTGATTTTTCCCTTGGGGATGCTGCATGTTAGGTTTTTATAAATGCACTTTTCACCGCGGAAAAAGGCGACTTTATCAAAACTTACAGCAAGGTGATCGTGAGACATTAGGCGTTTAATGCTTTCTTGGCTTGGTTTGACTCTTCAGGAATGGTGACATTAAGCTCAAGAACGGATCTGTCACCTTGGCTATCGATGTCAATTTTAATGTCATTATGCCCAATGTGGACGTATTTTTTGACAACTTCAAGAATGTCATCTTGCAACTTATTGATAAAGTCTGGTTTTTTAATGCCAGAGTGAGCTTCATTTCTCTGATGTGATACGATGATCTGTAGGCGTTCTTTAGCAATGTGCGCGCTATTTTTCGCGACAGGCTTTTTAAAAAAATTAAACAATCCCATGTTACTTTCCTCCAAATAGTCGCTTTAAAAGACTAGGTTTTTCTGCGGTGATAAAGCGTAGAGGTTTATCATGACCTAAAAAGCGCTCAACAGCATCAATATAAGCTTGACCGGCTTCACTGTCTTGATAAGCGGTTACGGGCACGCCTGAGTTTGATGCTTGTAATACCATTTTGGATTCTGGAATAACACCTAATAATGGGATAGATAATACATCTTTGACATCATCAAGAGACAACATTTCACCTTGTAAAACACGTGTTGGGTCATAGCGTGTGATCAAAAGCTTAGTATCAACGGCTTGACCATTTTCTTTGGCTTTACGTGTTTTACTGGATAGCACACCAATAATGCGGTCTGAGTCGCGAACAGAGGAAACCTCTGGATTGGTAACAACAATCGCTTTATCAGCATGAAGCATTGCCATTAATGCGCCTTTTTCAATACCTGCAGGAGAGTCACAAATGATATAGTCAAAACTCTCTTTGAGTTCTTGCATAATGCCTTCTAAGCCAGCTTCGGTTAACGCATCTTTATCGCGCGTTTGTGACGCAGGTAGAATATAAAGGTTCTCAGAGCGCTTATCTTTAATCAATGTTTGATTGATATTCGCTTCTTTATTGATAAGGCTGATTAGATCATAGACAACGCGGCGTTCGCAGCCCATGACAAGATCAAGATTTCTAAGACCGACATCAAAATCAATAACAACGGTTTTAAAGCCCTTCATGGCCAATGCTAATGATATCGCGGCACTTGTTGTAGTTTTGCCAACACCACCTTTACCTGAGGTGATGACCACGGTTGTGGCGCGCGGCTTGGCATTTTGTTTGGTTTGTTTGGAATCTGTGCTCACAGTATTTAATCCTTGATTCAATTGTTATTTTCTTAAAAAATGGGGGAGCCTAAATTTGGCTGATCATGATTGTACCGTCTTTTAGCTGTATTTGATAGCCATTATTGTCATTTCCAAGCGGCTCAACAGGCTCTTCAAAAATTTTATACTGGCCAGCAATTGATACAAGATCTGCTTCTAATTTGTGACAAAAAATGCGCGCATTGGTATCACCATCTAATCCAGCAATGGCACGTCCACGTAATGTGCCATATACATGAATATTGCCACTGGCTAACAGTTCAGCGCCTGAGCTTACGGACGATAAAATAATCAAATCACCATTTTGTGAGATCACTTGCTGACCTGAGCGCACGCGTGAGCTGATAATTTTGTGTTGTGACGTTGAAACCTTATTAAAGGAAACTGTCGGCGCGGGAATGTTTTTACCTTCTTTGAAGATTGGAAACCCTTTCGCTTGTAAGGCGTCGGTTAGCGTCTGATCGGGTAATCTAAAGCCTACGGTAAGTAGTGTGTGTTTTCTTAACATTTCAGTTAAGCTTTCGATAAATTCGATTGTGAGCCCGCTTGTTAAAGCAGTTAACTCAATGACCATCGGGGTGTTATTAAAGAATTGCGGCGCTTGCTTTATCTTGGTCGTGATTTGTTTTTCAATATCTTCAAGATCCGTGCTCAATATCTGTAATACGCTCAACGTAAAGAGACTTCCCTTGATTTGAAAAGCTGCCGGCATTTTGTTTCCCTTGTTATTTTGTCGCACTTTACCAATAATGGTAGCGCAAATGCATTATTGCATCGTTAAAATATATCGATTTTATAACGAATATCATGATAATTGGCAAGGCTAATTATGCCTTTAGGTGGTAAATTATGATGAAAGGGCGAAAAAGATGCAAACACAGATAAATAAAATGAGAAAAACAAAAAAATGAAACAGGCAAGTAGAGTTGTTGGCTTTAATATCATGTTGGGCTTATTGTTGCTCGTACTGTTTGTTATCGTAAGCTCACTATCTTATCGTCATAATGTGCGTTTAAATAGTTCGTTGGCGAGTCAGTTGTTTTGGCAATATCAGTTAATTATTTGGGTTGCAGCAACGCTTGTGGGTGGTGGCTTGGGTGTCAGTGGCGCTATTTTGCAATTGGTATTGCGTAATCCCTTAGCTGATGCCAGTATTTTAGGCGTCTCCTCGGGAAGTCAATTTGTTGGGTTGATGCTGTTATTTATCTTGCCTGCTTATTTTGTGACATTGACACATTATTCGTATTTGCTTTTTTTCCTTGCGTGTGTGTTTGGTGCATTTATTGTGCTTATTGTGTTTTTGTTGGTGATTAGCTTCCAAGATCGCCTTGCTAATATCGCCATAGTGATTTTGCTTGGTGTTGGTGTTTCAGCGATTTTTAGCGCGTTAACGGCATTAATTATGAGTTTTAGCCAAGCGCAAACTTTGCAGCAAATCACCTTGTGGCAGTTTGGCGGCTTTGTCAACATAACGTGGCAACAGGTGATATTATTAACTGTTATTACCTTGGTATTTTGCAGTTTTGCCTATTATAGACATCAGGCATTTGATTTATTGAGTTTGGGTGAATCTGAAGCAATGATGATGGGGCTTGATGTCAAAAGATTACTGATTCAATTGGTTGTATTATTGGCATTCTTAATTGCTGCCATTGTCTCAGTTGCCGGTCCTATTGCCTTTTTAGGGCTTGTTGCACCCCATATTGCCAGAATGTGTATTGGCACGAATAAAATGAAGTATTTGCTGACAAGCAGCTTTTTGTGTGGTGCGATTTTAATGCTAATCAGCCAGTTTTTATCACAAACTTTGCTTTATCCAATGATTATTCCTGTTGGTGTAATTACTGCTTTAATTGGTGCACCATTTTTAATCTTTTTAGTGATTCGCGCATTGGCAGGCAAATAGCGCAGTAAGTGGTATAGCTTATCATAAGCTGACTGTGCTATGATACCCGCTAACTAAAACCTAGAGTATTGATTTATTGATTGCTATGAGTCGTTTTCAACAAAATATTATTTATGCAGGGATTTTAATTGCCGTGATTGGCTTTTTTTGGGCGATTGTCCCTAAAACAAAATACGAAGCGCATGCAGTGTATTTGCCGCAAACCAAAGAAATCTACTCGCCGGTGAAGCTTCAGAATGTGCAGTTTTATGCCTCAGAAGATATGAATTTAAGAAAGGCGGTACCTGTGGTTAACGGGCTTAATGAATCTCCAATTGGTATTATCCGCGTTGATACGCATTATACCAGCAAAAAAGAAATCCAAGCAGCGTGTGAGCAAAATGTGCAAAAAGCCAAAGAAGTAGCAGCGCAGTATGGTGCGACCAAAGTGATTGGCAATTGTGTGGCTTCGGGTAATACTGGACCGTTGGATGGTGCTAACCTTTACGCTTACGCTTATCATTAATCTTATTGAGCCTTTTCAAAATATATGTCAAATAATCCTAAATCGTTGCGTATCGTCTTTGCTGGCACGCCAGATATCTCCGCACATGTACTAAGTGCCTTACTTGAAGAAAATTACAATATTGTTGGCGTTTTCACGCAACCAGATCGTGCCAAAGGGCGCGGTAAGAAATTGGAATACTCACCAGTTAAAACTTGCGCTTTGGCGCATGAAATCCCTGTATTTCAACCGCTGTCATTCAAAAAAGAGCCAGAGGCAATTAAGCAACTAGCGGATTTAAATGCCGATGTGATGATGGTAATTGCTTATGGCTTATTATTGCCAAAGGTGGTGCTGGAAACCCCTAAGCAGGGATGCATTAATATTCATGTATCGCTTTTACCAAAATGGCGAGGTGCCGCGCCCATTCAGCGCGCGATTGAAGCAGGGGACAAGAAGAGTGGTATTACCATTATGAAGATGGATGAAGGTTTAGATACTGGTGATATCTTACATGTGCTAGAAACGCCTATTTTGGCTGATGACACTAGTTTGAGCTTACATAATCGCTTGGCAGAGTTATCAGTCCCTGCTGTTTGCACTGTGCTTAAAGAAATGGCAGAGCATACATTAAACCCACAAGTGCAGCCTGAGGGTGCGACCTATGCTCATAAGCTGACTAAAGAAGAAGGGTTGATTAACTTTAATAATCCTTGTCACGTAATTGATTGCAAAGTTCGTGCCTTTAGTCCTTGGCCAAGTGCTTATATGATGATTGACAACGAAGCAGTCAAGTTTGCTGATATTGATATTATGCATCAGATGTCAAATTCGGCGGTGGGCACTATTATTGGCGTAGATAAAGAGGGACTTAAAATTCAGGCACAAGATGGTATTGTCAATATTGGTTCGTTACAATTCCCAGGCAAAAAAATGCTGTCTGTAGCAAGTATTCTTAATGGTAAAGATTTAAGTTATCTTATAGGGAAAATAGTTTAACAGGATGCTTAGACTGAGGTGATTAACTTGGAGAAATTCAAAAATGATTTTGTCAAATAAGGCAAATAAATTGAATATCACCAATCAATTAGAATTGGCTAAAGCAGAAGAGAAAATAAGTAAGCAGAAGGCCAAACAGTTATTTATCAGTGGTGATATTGATCAAGTTGAAGTTGGCAAGTTCGCGGGATTATCATACATCCATGCTTATCTTTTTGCAGAGATCTATGATTTTGCTGGAAAAGTTCGTGAGGTGAATATTGCCAAAGGTAACTTTCGTTTTGCACCTTTGATGTATCTTGAGCAATCATTAGAATATATCGATGACATGCCACAAACCAATTTTGATGAGATTATCGAAAAATATGTTGAAATGAATATTGCACACCCATTTAGAGAGGGCAATGGTCGTGCAACACGCATTTGGCTAGATATGATCCTAAAAAACGAAATTCAGCATGTGATTGATTGGAATCAAGTAGAAAAAGACGAGTATCTATCGGCAATGGAACGCAGTGTGGTTAAGGATATTGAAATCAAAGTTTTGCTCAAACAAGCATTAACCACGCAAATAAATGATAGGGTGCTCTTTATGAAAGGTATCGATATTAGCTACTATTATGAGGGGTATAGCGAGTTTAAGACTGAGGATTTGTAAAGGGGCATAACTATCCGTTTGGCAGAATTTAAGCATTCAGCAAAATGGGTATTAGTTTTGAAAAGTTGGCACTTTTGTAAAAACTGTATTCCATTTTGCATCTTCTTTAGCATATCTTAGTTCAATACCAAAATTCTTGAGTTCTAGTTTATTTTTCGATCTGGTTTCATAGGTTAATTTATTCGTTGGATCAATTTCCTTTAGAATTCTAAAAAAAGCTAAAGGGTATTTATCGATGATAGGGTCTGAAATAATTTTGGATATTGTTGATTCAGGTAATGAATCAGGAATTGGGTTAAAGCTCGAGTCAATATTTAAACTGCATCCTATATTTTGGCGAGCGTTTGAAATATTTAATACTGCATCAGCACCTAGCTCTCTCTTTGCTTGCTTAAAAGCATGTTGTGGATCACTGGTTGACTCAAAGTAACTCTCGTTCTGCTCTTTAAAAAAAGCCATTAAATCTTGAGTTATTTCTTCAAGCTCTTTTGTATTAGCGTGGTAATATTGGACTATTTTATGAATTAAGTCACTTATGTCTATTTGTTCTAATTTTTTGTATTTGATTGACTTTCTTAAGTGATAAAATCCCCAGTTAATAGTGTCGGGATTTTTAAGTATTGCTTTAATTATCTGGCAGGCAAAGCATAGATCTTCATCATTATAAAATCTATTGGCAAAAACAATGCCGTTTATGGAGTCTTTATTGAGTTTTACCAGAAACTTTTGTGTATTACTAACTGGTTTAAAATTTGGATTTCGCTGAATAATAAACCTGGTTTCTTGCTCATATGACCAAATGCTATTCTTGGCAAATATAGCTGACCAATTGACAGGTTGCCTTTTGTTAATGGTGTTTTCAGCATTTATGCTAAACTCTACTGGGTTAGCAACGAGTTCACCGAATCTACCATTATTTGTGAACCGACTACTTTCTTTAAAGTTGTCGCTGGGATTATGATCTATTTGATCGCTATTGACATATTGGATTTCTATTCCGCTATAACAATATGAGTATTTTGCAGCAGCATAGCGCATTGGGTTATTGGTTGTTTCGCTAGCGTTGACGGCATCTTTTTCTAAGTAAGAGAATGCACTTTCTCCTTTGAAAATAACACCAATACCGCAGTGACTAGATGCGTAGTGTGCCCACATAAGCTCAAAATGATCACCTACAAGTTCATTTATATCGTTTAGCCTAGAGCAACAAAAGCATAAAGCAGACTCTTTGGATTGGGCTAGTATTTGCAGGTCAGAGCTTATGATTCGATTTTCTTTGCTTGGTAGAATGTAGGACTCAAAGCAGTCATTGAAAACAAAAGGAGCGGAAAAGGCTACTTCATAATTTTCAAAAAAATTAACAACATAGTCTTGATTAGGAAAAAATTTTATTACTAAGTCACTCATTTTATATTTGATAGTTTGTCATAGTGATAAAACTCACTATACCATAAACTAAAAGCTGGTTATAAGAATATTTTATGGGAGTAGCAGTTGATTAGTGCTTGTTAAACACTGCAACACATTCTGCACAATCTTAATTCCGCTATTATCCTTTAAAGTCAATATTGATTCAGGATGAAACTGCACAGCAATAGCAGGATGGGTTTTATGCTGTATTGCCATGATATGTTGATGCTCATTGCTGGCAATGACGTTCAAGCAATCTGGTGTGGTAGCTGGATCAGCGATGATTGAGTGATAAGCAGCGACCTCAGCATGTTGTGGTACGCCTTTAAAAACATCACTGTGATGTGTGAGTTTCCAAGTTTTGCCATGATGTGGATTATCAAGATAGCTAAGTTTGCCGCCAAAGGCTTGAAACATGCCTTGTAAGCCTAGGCACACGCCAAATTGTGGGATGCCTGCTTTGGTGATGGCTCTAATCATTTGCGGCAGCTTAAAATCATCTGGTGTGCCAGGGCCTGGTGAGTAAATCACTAAATCAGGTTTTTGTTTGATGATCTCATCAGCAGTAATGGCACCCGCGCGATAGGTGGTAAGCTTAACACCCAGTTTACGAAAATAGCTTGCCAATGTGTGCACAAAAGAATCCTCATGATCGATCATAATCGCTTTGATGTGATCAAAGCGTTGCGCTTGCCATGTGTCTTGACTTGCTTTGGGATTAAACTGCCCTAGAGCCTTATAAAAAGTCGTGGCTTTGGTGATTGTCTCTTGTGCTTCTTCCTGCGGATTTGAATCCCATACTAAAGTAGCGCCTGATTGATAATATGCCATATTATCTTTTAAGTGTACGGTGCGAATAGTGATAGTTGAGTTAATATCACCATTAAACCCCAAACAGCCAATTGCGCCTCCATACCAATTGCGCGGTTGCTTTTCATTGTGTTCAATTAGACTTACCGCGCGCTTTTTAGGCGCACCAGTCAAGGTGACTGCCCACATGTGACTTAAGAAAGCATCAAGACCATTATAACCATCGCGTAAGACGCCTTTTACATGATCAACGGTGTGGAAAAGTCCGACATAACGTTCAATCGTGCGCCTTGATATCAGATCAATACTATCAGGATCACAAATACGCGCCTTGTCATTGCGATCAACATCGGTACACATCGTTAGCTCGACTTCATCTTTATAGGAATTCAGGAGTTCACGAATTTTAAGCTCATCTTCCATTGCGTTATTCCCGCGACGGATGGTACCAGAAATTGGGCAAGATTCAACATCTTTGCCTTCACAGCGTACAAACATCTCAGGAGAGGTGCCGACAATTTGCTCGTCGCCTAATTGACAGAAAAACTCATAAGGGCTTGGATTCATTTGTTTTAAGCGTGTATATAATTGCGCAGGCGAGCCTGACACACGCGCTTTAAATAGGCGGCTATAGACGACTTCAAAGATATTGCCTTTTTTCATTTCTTCTTTGGCATTTTCAACAAGTTGGGCATACTCTTCATCAGAGATTGAGGTCTCAATTGTTGATTGTGCGCTGAAGTCTGCTTGATCAGTAGTTAACAGTTTAAAAGCATCAGTTGAGCTGTTTTTTGTGGTCAATTGATGCTGACTAAACTCTAAGGTTAACTCAAAAGCTTGATCCTTCTGTTTATCAATAGCATAAACGTGATCAGCGAAAAATAAGTGATAAATCTTACTGTTCTGAGCACGTGTTTGCGTTAGAGGCATTGCTTCAAACGCAAAAATAAGGTCATAAGCAAATGCGCCAAAAAGTCCAAGCATATTATCTTTTAATGGTGCAAATTCTTGATTAATAATACGTAACACGGAAGCTACAGAAGGTTGTAAGCTGCGGTTTTCTTCGCTGAATGTTTCGTTGGATAGATGGATTGATAATGTCAAGGTGAGTTCATTGTGCTTTTCTAAGCTGACATGTGTGTTACCCGCAAAAATTGGCTTTAAAAGCTGTAATAAGATAACACCGCGCGGATTAAGTGCATTAAAGACAACATGATCGCTATAGGCAATAATTTCAACAGGTGGATTATAAAACCCAAGCTCCCAACGATTATAACGCCCTGGATATTCAATCCCTGAAGAAAGCATCATGCCTTTGTATTGATGCAAGGCTTCAGTAATATGATTCAAGGTTGTATATTGGCACGGTATTTTTTGATATTGTACTTCAATGCCATGCTTGCTCGTAAAGTTTTGGGTATCCATAGTCATCCTTTAAATGTTAAACTGTCTTAACTTTGTATTTTTGTAACGATACATGAGTATATTGATGCTGTCGATAGTTTATTGTGTATTTTTATTGATATTGTTGATGATCGTTGTTTTAGTAACTTCAGTTAGTAAAGGGTGGGTTGATAAATAAAACTGATCAATAATTAAAATATAATATATTTATCACATGCTTGAACGTTTGTTATAGTGTTGACATCACAAAGAGCACTAAGGAAAAAGAGCATGAAAAAGAGTATAAGCATCGCAATCAGTGTTATGTTGTTAGGTAGTAATCTTGCTTTAGCAGGAACAGATTTTTATTCAACATCAACCATGGCAAAACAAGTGCATAAGACACAAATACATAGTCTAAATGCATCAATTAATATTAACGAATAACGAAACAATCAATAAAACAGGAGTCAATAAATGTTCCCAAATTTAGAAAATCAACAAGTACCCAATGTTACGTTTAAAACCATGCAAGATGGTCAATGGCAAGATGTGACAACAGATGATATTTTTAAAGGTAAAAATGTTATTGTGTTCTCATTACCAGGTGCTTTCACGCCAACGTGCTCATCAGCACATGTACCGCGTTTTAATGAGCTATTTCCAGTATTTAAAGAGCATGGTATTGATCGCATTGTTTGTATATCAGTCAATGATACTTTTGTGATGAATGCATGGAAGAAAGAACAAAAGGCTGAGAATATCGAGTTTATCCCTGATGGCAATGGTGAATTTACCGAAAAAATGGGACTTTTAGTTGATAAAGAAGCTTTAGGTTTTGGTAAGCGCTCATGGCGTTATTCAATGCTTGTAAAAGATGGCGTGATTGCCAAGATGTTTATTGAGCCAAATAAGGCAGGTGACCCGTTTGAAGTCTCTGATGCGGATACGATGCTTAAGTTTGTTGCACCTAATGCACAATTGCCGAAAGAGGTGACAATTTTCACTAAGCCTGGATGTCCACATTGTAAACGTGCCAAAAAGCTACTTAATGATCATAATCAAGGCTATGAAGAAGTCGTGTTGGGTCATGGCGCATCAATACGTACCGTCAAGGCGTTAACTAATCGCCAAACTGTACCGCAAATTTATATTGATGGTCAGCATATCGGTGGTGCCGATGATTTGGAGAAATATTATAGTTAACCTGTATTGAGCGTGTCATTACCCTGAGTTTTCCCTAACAGTCAAGTAAATTTAAAATATACCCATCGTAAATCATTTTGCGGTGTTTGGTTGTAACGTAGTTTGTGAAGATTTTTTGCAAGTTAAATTGCAGGTAATAGCTAGAATTATTATCAAAGCTTAACTTGCAAAAAGCACGCAAAATACAAAGCAAAAAATTCTGTAAAATGGTTTGTGATGGGTATATATAACAGATAGGTAAAAAAACTCTATTTTAGGCAGAACTTACTGTTGAGGGACAGGCAAAACTGGCTTATCATGCATGCGTATTTTGTCAAAACAAAACAGTAGGTTAAAAATGCACTACAACGAGAGAACGCAAGCGGTTATTCAGAAGTTAACAAGCATGTTCAAGGAGAAATTTTCAACGCAGGATGCCTCAATACTCGAATCCCTATTAAAAGCTTATATACGCGTGATATCAGAAGATGAGCTTCATCAGCGTGAGCTATTAGATTTATATGGTTCGATTATTTCTTTTTGGAAATTTATCTACAAAAATTCCGAAGGAAAAGCACTGATTCGTGCATATAACCCAGTATATGAGCAAAATGGCTGGGTGTCACGTCATACGGTTATCGAGCTAAGTTGTCAGGATTCTCCATTTATCGTAGATACGTTAATGATGTTGATGTCATCCATGGGGCTTGGTATCCATTTTATGATGAATATTGGTGGTATTGACTTAAAGCGTGATGCCAAGGGCAATTTGGTCGCATTGACGGATAATGTGGCAGATGATAAGAGTGTGGTCAATAAGGATAAAACCTGTTTGGTCATCATGGAAGTGGATCGTCAAACAGACGATAAAGTTACACTTAAGGCGATTGAGCAAAAAATTGCTGAAAACTATGAAAAACTTCAAGCAATTGTTCGCGATTTCGAGCCAATGAAGGCAGAGTTGCAAACGATGATCAAAGAGGTACATCAACCTAAAGATAAAGTCGCGCAAAACTATTATGAAGAAGCGATCGATTTTTTAGAGTTCTTAAAGAAAGATCATTTTATCTTTTTGGGCTATTGCGCATTTAATGCAAAAACGGTAAAAGGTGAAAAGGCATTTGTTGCTGAGAAACCTTCGGCACTGGGTTTGTTTTCAGTCAATGATGATTATATTACCGCATTAAATGATATCTATGAGAAGAATCTAAATATCAATAAGAATGTTGATGCTATTTTAACGGTTGCTAAATCTGATGAGGTTTCTCCGATTCACCGTCCTGCGTATATGGATATTATTTCAGTGGCAATTTATAACAAAAAAGGTGAAATTACTGGTTATAAACGCTTACTTGGTTTGTATACATCAACGGCATATCATTCATCACCGCAACATATTCCTTTTTTGCGTTTGCGTAAAGAAATGGTGTTAAAGCAATCGGGTTTTAGGCAGTTTGGTCATGCTTATAAGGCATTAAGTAATATCATCGATACCTACCCGCGTGACGAGTTGTTTTTGAGCTCAGATGAGGAGTTGTTTAACACGGCTCTTGGTATTTATCATATTCGCGAACGTCAAGTCATGAAGTTGTTTGTACGCAAGGATCAGTTTAGCCGTTATTATTTCTGTATGTTATACATGCCAAGAGATCGTTATAACTCAGAAGTTAGAGAACGTGTTGAGCGTATTTTGTTAAAAACATTAAATGGTCAACGTACGACGTTTAAAACAAACTTCTTAGAAAGTGTATTGTGCCGAATTGACTTTACGGTTTATCTTGACGGTAATGATCCAGTAGAGCAGGTTGATTTAGAATTACTGGAAGATGAAATCAAGAATGTTGAGCGTCAATGGAGCGATTATCTATTTGATGACTTAATTGAAGAGTTTGGCGAGAACAAAGGGCGATCTTATGCCCAAGAATATGCACAAGCTTTTTCTTCAGCTTATAAAGATGATTACATTCCACGTAAAGCGGTGTCTGATATTGTGCATTTTGAACAGGCGCGCAAAAATAGCTTATCGATGAGTTTGTATCAAGTGCTTGAAGAATCTGGTGACCGTTTGCACTTCAAGTTATTCTTAAAAGATCAGGCAGTACAATTAAGTCAGGTGATGCCGATTTTAGAAAACTTTGGATTATCCGTAGCTGAAGAGCGTCCTTATAAGATTAAGCCTAAATCTGGTGGTTTTGTTTGGTTATCGGATTTTGCCTTATTGACCAGTAAGCCCGTTGAAATTGCTGAAGTAACCGATAAGTTGAAAGAAGCATTTGCGGTTACGTGGGCAGGTGTCGCTGAGAATGATCGATTTAATTCACTCATTGTTTATGCAGGTCTTGATTGGCGTGAAGTGGCGATTGTGCGCGCTTATACGCGTTATATGACACAGATTGGTGTACGCTTGAGCCAGCAGTATATTGAAGATACTTATATCGAATATGCCGAGATTGTTCGCTTGATGGTGTCGTTATTTGATGCACGCTTTAACCCTGTTTATGAACAAAAAAAGCGTGAGGCTATAGCAAAAGATGTTCGTGAGATATTGGCTGCAAAACTCATTAATGTTGCAAGCCTTGATCAAGATAAGCTATTACGTCGTTTACAAGAGACGATTGAAGCAACACAAAGAACGAACTTTTATCAAAAAGATGCGCATAATCAGCATAAGGAATATATCTCGTTTAAGTTGATTCCATCGAAAATCTCCGAAATGCCAAAACCTGTACCAATGTTTGAGATCTTCATGTACTCTCCACGTGTCGAAGGGGTTCACTTGCGTGGTGCTAAAGTCGCGCGTGGTGGACTAAGATGGTCAGACAGGAAAGAAGATTACCGTACCGAAGTATTAGGATTAGTTAAAGCACAGCAAGTTAAAAATGCGGTTATTGTACCATTGGGTGCCAAAGGTGGCTTTTTACCAAAAAGATTGCCCATTCTAGAAGGGCGTGAAGCGGTGATGGAAGAAGCGATTAGCTGCTATCGTATGTTTATTGGCTCATTGTTAGATATTACCGATAACATTAAAAATAATGAAATCATTAAACCACAAAGTGTCGTTTGCTATGATGAAGATGATCCATATTTAGTGGTTGCGGCAGATAAAGGTACGGCCACCTTCTCTGATATCGCTAATAGTGTGGCGATGGAGTATGATTTTTGGTTAGGAGATGCCTTTGCTTCAGGTGGCTCTAATGGTTATGATCACAAGAAAATGGGTATTACCGCGCGCGGTGCTTGGGAATCAGTGAAACGTCACTTCAGAGAAAGAGGCAAAGATACCCAAACTGAAGACTTTACGGTCGTCGGTATAGGGGATATGGCTGGTGATGTATTTGGTAATGGTATGCTATTATCCAAGCATATTCGCTTAGTGGGTGCATTTAACC
The DNA here is from genome assembly GCF_057495195.1 of Cysteiniphilum sp. NCBI lineage: Bacteria > Pseudomonadati > Pseudomonadota > Gammaproteobacteria > Thiotrichales > Fastidiosibacteraceae > Cysteiniphilum > Cysteiniphilum sp. Next base: position 57,839 of record NZ_JBXTEF010000069.1, read on the forward strand.
ATATGCATATCTTTATTGACCCAAACCCAGATGCCGCTTCAAGCTATAAAGAAAGAAAACGCATGTTTGATTTGCCGCGTTCAAGCTGGGAAGATTACAATCAAAAGCTTATTTCACAAGGAGGTGGTATATTTAGCCGTCACTCTAAGAGCATTCAATTAAGTCCTGAAATGAAAGCACTGTTGAAGACTAATGCGAATGAATTGGAACCAAACAAATTAATTCAGTTATTATTGAAAGCAGATTATGAATTACTGTGGAATGGTGGTATTGGTACTTATGTCAAAGCGCATACTGAAAGTAATGAAGCCGTTGGTGATCGTGCCAATGATCCAGTGCGTATTAATGGGCGTGATTTAAACTGCTTGGTTGTTGGTGAAGGCGGTAATTTAGGTTGTACACAGTTAGGGCGTATTGAGTATGCCTTAAAAGGTGGCTCAATCAACACTGATGCGATTGATAATGCCGCAGGTGTTGACTGTTCAGATCATGAGGTAAACATCAAAATTCTACTAAATATGGCGATTGAAAACGGTGAATTATCCGAAAGTAGCCGCAATAAATTGTTGGCTGAGATGTCGGATGATGTCGCGCATTTGGTGTTACAAAATAACTATGGTCAAAACCGCACGATTGCTAATGAGTTGCAGTCACAAGAACGCTATTTTGTCGAATCATATGCACGTTTGATGCGTGAGCTTGAGCGTAAGATGCAGCTTGATCGTGAAGTTGAGTATTTACCAACCGACAAGATGCTACAATCACGTGCGTTATCGGGCAAAAGCTTAACAGCACCAGAATTCTCTGTGATTATGGCGTATACCAAGACGATGATTAAACAGCAGATTTTGAAATCTGACTTACCAGATGATCCTCACTTTAACTTTTTCTTATTGTGGGAGTTTCCAACAGTACTACGTGAGAAATACGCGGATTTAATGCAAGGGCATAAGTTAAAACGTGAGATTATCGCCACACAGATCACTAACGCGGTTACGTTGCATATGGGCGTTACCTTTATTCAGCGTCTATACGATGAAACAGGGGCATCAGTTGCTGATATTATCAAAGCATTTATTGCTGTGGTTGAGATTTTCTCTTTGGATAAGCTATGGCAAAAGGTTGAGAAATTAAGCGGGCAAATAAGCGCTGAAAGCATTCAGAAATGTTTACAGATCTTATTCAGATTCGTGCGTCGCAATTGTCGTTGGATTTTACGTAATGAGCCTAAAGGTTTCCCAATTGCTGAGGTGATTGCTAAGTATCGACATACAGCGCCTAGTGCATTAAAGGTATTTCCAAGACTTTTAATTCTATCAGAGAAGCAAAAAATTGAAGATAAAGCGACAGCTTTAATTAATGCCGGTGTGCCAAAAACAATTGTTGATCAGGTGTTATCATTTAAGATGGCAACATCCGTGATGGACTTAGCGCATAGTATAGAGGTCTCCAAAGAAAGTAAGTCATTTGAAAAGATTGCTATACTGCTTAATCAAAAGCTATGGTTATCTTGGTTTAGAAGTTGCATTAATCACTTAGGTGGTAAGCAGTCATACTGGGGTACCTTATCAACATCGGCCTTACGTGATGATCTTGATAAATTGCAATACCGCTTAGTCAGACGTGTCATTGAATTCACCAAAGATATCGATGACGTCAATGACAAAGTCGAGTATTGGTTGAGTACCAACAGTAGTTATTTAGCGCGCTGGAATGGACTTATTGAAGATATGCGTACAGACGAGCCAAACTTTGAATCAGTCAATATCGCCTTTAGAAGCTTAAGTGATTTGGCACGTTCTCATTAACCTTTACGCTTGATAGCGTTCAACGCTATCAAGTCTTATATTTTCTAGCTAAGACTAAATATTCAGCCACAAGCGCTCACCGTACCCTGAGCGTAAGTCGAAGGGTAATCACACTTCATAGCGGCTTCGACTTACGCTCAGCCAACGCTTACACAATCAAAGTGAGCAGGAATATGGTCATACCCTATTCTCTCTAATATTTATCTTACAAATACCACTAACGACAAACTGTAATTTTATTAAGCTTTAGTGTAGTATTGTGCCCATTCTTATCAGGGTTAATAAGACAGACAATGCAAAGCAATTTACAAAAAGCACGCGTTTTAGTTGTGGGTGATGTGATGTTAGATCGCTATTACTACGGTTCAACCGAGCGTATCTCACCTGAAGCACCGGTTCCTGTAGTGCATGTTAAAAATATCCAAGATCGTGCAGGTGGCGCAGGTAACGTCGCTTTAAATATTACATCCCTCGCAGGAGAGGCAGGAATATGTGCGATGATTGGGCAGGATGAACCAGCACATATTTTAAAAAACTTTTTAGCGGATCAATCAATTCATAGTCATTTGATTGAAACACATTTGCCAACGATTACGAAGTTGCGCGTTCTATCGCAAAAACAGCAATTATTGCGTCTTGATTTTGAAGAAGGTTTTGCGCAAGTTGATGAAGGTGTACTTTTCAACAGTGTTGAGGCAGTGCTTAAATGCTATAATGTGATGGTATTATCAGATTACGGTAAGGGGACATTACATGATGTGCAAAAACTCATAAAGCTTGCGAATAAGCAAAAGGTTGCAACATTAGTTGATCCCAAAGGAAATGACTTTAGTATTTATCAAGGCGCGACTTTAATAACACCTAATCGCAAGGAATTCGAAGCAGTAGTTGGTAAATGTCACACTGAAGATGAGCTAATTGCGAAAGCACATCAATTAATAGCAAACTGCCATTTAGGTGGACTGTTAATTACTCGTAGCGAAGAAGGGATGACTTTGATATTAAAAAGCGGTGAGGTAACAACGATTCCTACTGTTGCCAAAGAAGTCTTTGATGTTACAGGTGCAGGTGACACGGTCATTGCCGTGATGGCGATGGCGATTTCATGTGGCTATGATTATATCTCAGCGATGCGTCTGGCAAATGCTGCTGCAGGAGTTGTCGTTGGTAAGGTCGGCACGGCAACACTAAATGCTCAAGAGTTGCATGATTCACTCCATGCACAAGCTATAGTGCACAAAGGAATTTTAAGTCAAACTGAGCTTAAAAAAGCAATGAGCGAAGTCCATTTACAAGGTGAAAAAGTCGTTATGACCAATGGTTGCTTTGACATTTTGCATGCTGGGCACGTTGAGTATTTACAAAAAGCGCGCGCTTTGGGTGATCGCTTGATTGTCGCTGTCAATACCGATGAGTCAGTTAAGCGCTTAAAGGGTGAGTCTCGACCATATGTCAATTTGCAATCGCGGATGGAAGTGCTTGCAGCATTAGGCTGTGTTGATTGGGTGGTAGCCTTTGATGAAGATACCCCTAAGAGGATTATCAGTGAGCTATTACCGGATATTCTGGTTAAGGGTGCTGATTATGAAATCGCGCAAATTGCAGGAGCCAAAGAGGTGTTAGCCGCAGGTGGTGAGGTTAAAACCATTACCTTAAAGCCAAGTCACTCAAGTACGTCGATTATTGAAAAAATAAAAAATCAAAAGTAAAAAAATCAAAAGTAGATTATGAAACACATTCATATATTAGGGATTTGTGGCACTTTTATGGGTGCTTTAGCGTTACTAGCGCGTGAAAAAGGTTATAAGGTTACAGGCAGTGATCAAAATGTTTACCCACCGATGAGCAGCTATCTTGAGTCTCAAGGCATAAAGCTGATATCCGGTTATGAGTACGATATTGAATCACTTAAGCCGGATCAGGTGATTGTTGGCAATACGATGCGCCGTGGCATGGCGATTGTTGAGTATTTGTTAAATAGCGAGCTTAAGTATTTTTCGGGTCCTGAGTGGCTTTATCAAGAAATTCTCAAAGATAAAAAGGTTATTGCGATTGCCGGAACACATGGCAAAACAACCACTACCTCAATGGTGATTAAACTGATGGATGATGTGGGGTTAAATCCAAGTTTTTTGGTTGGTGGGATTACTCAGGACTTTGGCGTGTCATCGCGTTTAACAAACTCAGAGTACTTTGTGATTGAAGCCGACGAATATGATACGGCATTTTTTGATAAGCGCTCGAAGTTTATGCATTATCATCCAGACATATTGGTTATTAATAACCTTGAGTTTGATCATGCCGATATTTTTAACTCAATCGAGGATATTTATCGCCAGTTTCACTATCTTATGCGCCTGTTACCTGGTAAAGCAATGGTGATTTATCCCAAGCCGGATAAACATATTGATAAGCTACTAACGATAGGTTGTTGGTCTGAACGTTGTCCGCTTCAAGGTGATGAGCAGGCGCTTGATATCAAGCCTATACTTGAAGACTATAGCCAGTTTGAGATCATAGATCACAATAAAACACTTAAGATTAACTGGGCACTATTAGGTGAGCATAATGCCAAAAATGCATTATCAGCGTATGCAGTTTTAAAAACACTAGGTGTTTCGTTGGACAAAGTAACAGAGAGCTTTAAAAACTTCAAAGGGGTTAAGCGCCGCCTTGAATGCATTGTGCAAAACGATCACTATGCCATTTATGATGATTTTGCTCATCATCCAACGGCAGTAGCGCAAACACTCAAAGCCATAAAAGCACGTGCGACAGATAAGGAAAGAGTCATCGCAATTTTGGAACCGCGCTCAAACACAATGAAAATGGGTGCGCAAGAATCAGCATTAATTAATGCGCTTAATATCGCCGATGAAATCTGGTTTTATCAAAACAGTGTGATGCAATGGCAAGCAGCATCGTATGCCAAAGACAATTTTCTAGTATTTGATCAGGTTACCGATATTATTGAGCATTTTAAACAATCACAGCCAAGGTGTTTTACCCATTATGTCATTATGAGCAATGGTGCTTTTGATGGGTTGCATCAAGAGTTAGGTGCACTTGCGAGGCGAAATCAAGTCAGATCATGAATTTAATCTGGTATCCTTGGGCAGGCTTAAGCCCATAGATGCAAAACTATTATAATCACTTGAAATCATGCTTTGTCTTTAATGCCAACTAAAACAATAGCAGCAATAATCGCCATAACAAGTATTAATAAGGCAATCAGCAAGTTAGGCGCTAAAGGTAAAGATAAAGCAAAGCCACTGATAAGGCCCGCCGCAAGCATGCTAATGCAGCCATATAAACTGCCCACTGCACCCAAACGTGCTTTAAAGGTGACAATAGCCAATGTGCTGCTGGTTGGGAAAATGACACCTGCGACAAACTTAAAGACAATCACTGCCAACATGATAAATTCAAGGCTATGGCTAAAGAACACAGCTTGAATGGTAATGAGAATGCCTGAAAGCAAGAAAAGCATCACAGCAATAACTTGAGAGCGTTCAATAGAAATATATTTAAGTGCCATACCATTGGCAAACATGCCTACGGCAATAAAGATTTCACCAATGCCAAACACAATGGCGTAGTGGATTTCGCTTAGACCAAAATATTGTTGAAACAAGAAAGCACTTATGGATAAATAGGCAATGATAGCACCCATAATGGTGCTTGAGATTATCATGTTTTTGATAAACGTTTTATTCTTCATAACCCATAGATAGGTTTTAACGGATAGTTTGGCCGATAGGCGCTTTTTGGGGTTCAGTAAAGTCTCAACCAGATAAATATAAGCACCAATGTAGCAGATCACACTTAAAATTAAGATGAATATAAAGTCTGCACGCCAATGATAAACGTGTGCTAAGAACGCACCAACGATTGGTGCAATTACCGGCGCCATTAAAGTGCCAATACCCATAAATGACATAAAACGCGCATATTTAACCTTATCAGGAATAACATCACGCAAGATGACGCGACCTAATGACATCGGTGCTGCCATGCCAATGGCTTCAAGTGTACGCCCAACCATCAGCATGCTAAAGTTTAGACTAAACACGGTAATCAGTGTGCCAACAATACTAATAGCAAGACCTGTAAGAAAAATCTTGCGTCGCCCAAAGCGCTCAGATAGCGGACCATAAATAAGCTGCGCACAGGCAAAAACAATAAAATAATAGGTAACACTAAATGCTAATAAATGAGCGCCTGTACCAAAGTCTTCACTAATACTTGGTAAAGAAGGCACGTAAATATCAGAGACAAAAATACCTAGCATCGAGGTAACCATAATAATAAAAACGAAAATAACCTTCGCCGATGTAGATGCTTTAATATGTAACATGAACTTTGCCCAAAAAATGTATATTGTTGCTTTGTAAAATGAACGCCAGTTCAGTATAAAGTAATACGTTTTTTTGTGCTAGCCGGATTCAGGGAAAGTTTGTAGTGAAATTGTAATAAATAAAATACACCAGTTGTAATTACTTGATTTTTCTCAAGTTTGTTTTAGCAACTGTCAAATCCAATTTTCTTTGCCATTTTGCAATGATAATAGTAGCAACAGTATTGCCAATCATATTGGTTATGGCGCGTCCTTCAGACATAAAACGATCAATACCAAGAATAATAACGATGCCAGCAACAGGCACGGTACCAATCGCAGCTAATGTACTTGCTAAGATAATAAAACCACTGCCGGTGACTCCAGCTGCTCCTTTTGAGCTAATAAGCATTACACCAAGCATGAAGAGTTGTTGCTCTAAGGTTAAAGGAACATCTAATGCTTGTGAAATAAAAATAGCCGCTAAGGATAGATAAATTGCTGTGCCATCAAGGTTAAATGAATATCCCGTTGGAATAACCAATCCGACAACTGATTTGTCACAGCCTAATCTGCCGAGTTTTTCAATAAGATTTGGTAAAACGGTTTCAGAAGATGAGGTGCCAAGGACAATTAAGATTTCGGTTTTAATGTAACGGATCACATCGAAAATACTAATTTTGCAGTATAGTCGCAAAACTAAACCAAGTATGACAATGATAAATATAATACAGGTAAGATAAAAGCACAGCAGAAGCCCGATAAGTCCTGCTAAGGTATTAAGTCCATATTTACCTATTGTAAATGCCATTGCGGCACATGCAGCCAATGGCGCGTAATACATAATGCTATGAATGATTTTAAAGAAAACTTTAGATAAGTGTTGTATTGCTTCAACGATTGGCTGACCTTTCTCACCATACATTAAAAGTCCCGTTGCAAAAAAAATAGCAATAAACAAAACTTGTAATATTTCACCATCACTAAAAGCGCTCACAAATGTGTGCGGTATAATATTTAAAATGAATCCAGAAATGCTATCCATCTGTTCTGCTTTGCCAATATATGCTTGTGCACTCTTGATATCTAAAGAGTGAGGGTTGATATGCATACCTTGCCCCATAGGAATAAAATTCGCCACGACAAGACCTATGGTTAATGCGATAAGTGTGGTAAGAATAAAATAAAGTAAAGCCGCACCACCTATTTTGCCGACAGCTTTTAAGCTTTTCATTGCGGCAATGCCTGAAACAATTGTTAAAAATATAATTGGTGCAATTAAAACTTTAATGAGCTTAATAAATATGTCTGCAAATGGTTTCAAACTAACAGCAAACTCAGGAGATACTGCACCCAAAATAATTCCAATAATAATCCCTAAAATAACTTGTGCATACAAGTGTTTAAATAGGCGCATACCTTCTTTCCATTACTATAAATTTATGTGACAAGATGTATCATGGAGTAGCGAAAGTCAACTTAAATTCTTTTATTGTGATTTCGTAGCTTTATTAGGTGATGATGCTAGTGTCGATTCGAGGTTGATCACATTCACGCGTATCAAACAGGTTTTGATCATATAAATGGCCAGGCACAACATTACTAAGTGAGGCAAAGATATTCTGTGGAATAATTGGATTTTTTTGAGCCAGCTCGTGAATGAGATTTTTTACCTGCTGACGCTTTAGGTTTTCCTGTGTGCCACATAGGTTGCACGGGATGATTGGAAAGTTTTGCTCTTTGGCAAAGCGGGCGATATCACGCTCTTGGCAATAAATCATCGGTCTGATCACCACATTTTGCTTATCTTCAGTTAATAGCTTGGCAGGCATTGATTTAATTTTGCCTTGATAAAACATCGACATTAATGCCGACTCAATTACATCATCCCGATGATGTCCTAACATGATTTTATCGATGTTATTATCGCGTGCGAAACGATAGATATTACCGCGACGTAAGCGCGAGCATAATGAACAATAGGTTTTATTTTCAGGCACTTTATCAATCACGACAGAATAAGTATCACGCTTTTCAATAATATATGTAATGTTTTGATCTTCAAGATATTGTCTTAATCCAGAGTCATCCCAACCTGGTTGGGTTTGATCTAAAGTGTAGACAATTAAATCAAGCTCATAAGTGCCATTAGCGACTAAATCGTGCATGACTTTAACCAGTGTGAAAGAGTCTTTACCACCTGAAAGGCAAATCATCACCTTGTCATTTTTTTGCAGCATTTTATAATCGGCGATTGCTTTGGTGATATAAAAATGAAGTTTCTTTTCTGTTTGCGTCATCGTGTTTATAGACTCTTTTTAAATAAACGCTCTTTTTCACGTTTCCAATCATGCTCTTTAGAGGCCTGGCGTTTGTCGTGTAGTTGTTTGCCTTTGGCAATTGCAATTTCCACTTTAACGCGTGAGCCTTTCCAGTACATTGCCAATGGCACAATTGTATAGCCTTTGATATCGACTTTACCTAAGAGTTTATTGATTTCTCTACGGTGTAATAATAACTTACGTGTGCCTGCAGGAACAGGTACAACATGAGTTGATGCAGAGTGCAAAGGTGTAATTAATGCATTAAAAAGCCAAGCTTCATTATTTTTTACATGAATGTGACTGTCAGTCAATTGCACACGACCTGCGCGGATGCTTTTGATTTCCCAACCTTGAAGCACAATACCTGCTTCAAAGCGCTCTTCGATTAGGTACTCATGAAAAGCTTTTTTGTTTTTGGCAATCGTACTACTGTTTGCCGTTGATTTTGTATTTTTGGTATTTTTTGTCTTTGCCATTGTTTTGCAAAATAGTGCATAAGCGTTACAATAGCCAAGATTCTAACATGAACTTATGACATAAGAGAAACACTATGACAACAATTCATCGAACGGCATTGGTTGAATACAGTGCTAAAGAGATGTATGACCTTGTAAATGATATTGATAAATATCCTCAATTTTTACCCATGTGCCAAGCAGTAGAGGTGCACATGCATACCGAAACCGAAGCTGAAGCGACACTCAAAATTGCTAAAGGTGGTGTTAAGATTGATTTTGGTACGCACAATGACATGATCCCAGGCAAAGAGATTAAGATACGATTAATTAAAGGCCCCTTTAAACGTCTATTGGGTGTATGGCATTTTATTCCTTTAAATGAAAAAGCCTGTAAAGTGACACTTGATTTAGAGTTTGAATTCTCCTCTAAAGTCATGGCATTAGCATTAGGTGTTGTCTTTAATACACTGGCTAATACGATGCTTGATGCTTTTTGTAAACGTGCAAAAACCGTGTATGGAGCAGAAGCTGTATGAAAGTAGAAGTGATTTATGCTAATCCTCAAGCGCAAAAGCTATATCAACTGGAGTGTAATGAAAATACAACTGTCAATGATGTGATTACACAAAGCGGGGTGTTAAGTGATTTTCCTGAGATTGATTTAAATGTGCAATCAGTGGGCATTTATAGTGAAGTTGTAACACTTGATCATATTGTAAAACCTGATGATCGTATTGAAATTTATCGAAAACTCACCATTGACCCCAAAGATGCCAGAAGAATTCGCGCTGAAGAGAAACGCAAGAAAGATGGATTAAAACTGTTTGGGGCTTAAAAGAGAATAAAGATGGCAATTAAAAAATCTCAGTTATATTCATCCCTATGGGCAAGTTGTGATGAGCTACAGTTAAGTATGAACTGTTATTTTGTAGGATGTTTGCAAGCAATGGGTATCTTTATAAATATTATTGAGAGAACAAGTAAATGAGCCTTCCTAAAAATACTCAATTTATGAGCCTAATTAATGATATTGCTATTATTATTGAAAGCAGTAGGCAACAAGTACGTCAAACGGTCAACCATGCGATGGTTCAAAGCTATTGGGAAATTGGTCGGCTAATAGTTGAACATGAACAAAAAGGCGAAAGTCGAGCCGCTTATGGTAAGCAGCAGTTACAGTTACTTTCCAAAGAATTGACTGAGCGCTTGGGAAAGGGCTTTGATGCAGGGAATCTACGTAATATGCGCCAATTTTATATTACTTTTCCAATTCGCTACGCAGTGCGTAGTGAATTGAGTTGGACACATTATCGTATTCTTATGCGAATAGATAGTTTGGCTGCTCGCGAGTGGTATTTGCAAGAAGCAATTATACACAACTGGAGTGCCAGAGCATTAGAACGTCAGATCAGTAAATTATATTATGAACGATTGTTATCAAGTAAAGACAAAGAGCTCGTGGAGTCAGAGGCGACACAAGCAACAAAACCTTTGGCAGAAGATGCTAAAGACTTTTTACGAGATCCTTATATTCTAGACTTTCTTAACCTTCAAGATAAGACTTATCAAGAAAGTGATCTTGAGGAAGCTATTATTAGTAATTTACAACAATTCTTACTGGAACTAGGCAAAGGCTTTGCTTTTGTAGAACGTCAGCAACGTATTCGCTTTGAAGATGAAGATTTTTATATTGATTTAGTGTTTTACAATTTTAAGCTTAAGTGTTTTTTATTGGTTGATTTAAAGCTAGGTAAACTTAAGCATCAAGATATTGGACAAATGGATACTTATGTGCGTTTGTATGATGAGCAAAAAAAAGGCAAAGATGATAACCCAACCATCGGTTTAGTGTTATGCAGTGAAAAAAGTGAAGCAGTTGTTAAATACTCGATATTGTCCGATCAAAAGCAGCTATTTGCTGCAAAATATTTGCCTTACTTACCGACAGAGGAAGAGCTGATAAGAGAGCTTGAGCGCGAACGGGTACAAGCGCTGATAAAGCTGAGCCAAATAAGAGGAAACACCAGCGAATAAAGAATTATTGCAAAAGACTGCTTAAAAGGCTTTTCACTAAATATTTTTGAGAGAAAATTAACAATTAAACATTGGAGAAAAACATGAGCATTTGGAAAACATCTGTAACACTAGATCAAATGAATGAGCGAGGAGCTGGTTTATTCTCGGATACCTTGGGTATTCGCTTTACTGAGTTAGGCGATGATTATTTGTTAGCAGAAATGCCATTGCAAAAAAAACACAAGCAGCCATTAGGGATAATGAATGGTGGCGTTTCTTGTGGTATTGCTGAAACTGTTGGTAGCACTGCCGCGAATTATGCCGTTGATTTGACAAAACAATATTGTGTTGGTTTAGATATCAATACCAACCATATTCGTCCAGCATCAGAAGGGGTTTTGACGGCTAAAGCCTATCCGCATCATATTGGACGCACCACACAAGTGTGGGCAATTGAAGTTGTGGATGAAAAAGGGCGTTTGATTTCAATCAACCGTTTAACCATGGCTGTCAAGGATCGCTAAATTGCAACATGCAAAACTCAAATGGCAAGACACAGGTGAACCATTTTCAGATGAATTTGCTGATGTTTATTTCTCAAAACAGAATGGGCTTGCCGAGAGTGAATATGTTTTTCTAGATGGCAATCAACTGAAGCAAAGACTTGAAAATCTTGATGAAAATGCGCATTTTGTGATTGCTGAGACAGGTTTTGGTACGGGGCTGAACTTCCTTGCGACACTGAAAATTTGGGATAAATATGCACCAAAAACGGCCAAATTAAGCTTTATTAGTTGTGAGAAATATCCATTAACTTATGGTGATTTAGAGAAAGCATTATCGATATGGCATGAGCTTAAACCCCACGCTGATCAATTACTTCAGACTTATCCAAATAGCTTTTATATTGGTGCAACATCTTTAAATATTGCTGAAAATATCAATTTAACCTTATTAATCGATGATGCAGCAAATGTTTTGTCAACAATCGATATCAGTGTAGATGCTTGGTTCTTGGATGGTTTTGCGCCTGCTAAAAATCCAGATATGTGGTCGGATGATTTATTTAAAGAAATTTATCGTTTAAGTCATGGCAAAACAAGCTTGTCTACCTTTACTGCGGCGGGTTTTGTTAAACGGGCGCTAGAAGCTCAAGGTTTTGCAGTGGAAAAACGAAAAGGCTTTGGTCATAAGCGGGAAATGATTTGTGCTGTTGTTAAAGACACAAAAAAATTAGCGCAAACCAAGATTAAACCGTATTTTGCTAAGCCGCAATTAACACTTGATAAGAAACAGAAAGTTGCAATTATTGGTGGCGGAATGGCGGGGTGCGCGCTAGCCTATGAGCTAAGCCAATTAGGCTTTGAGATTGATCTATTTGATCAATATGATGATATTGCGCAAGGTGCCTCAGGTAATCCTTATGGGATATTAAAACCTTATATTACAGCCGATGCTAATATCTCTGATAGCTTTCATACCCAAGGCTTTGTACATACCAGAGACTATATTCTGAAGCATAAAAGCGAGATTGATTTTAGAGAATGTGGTGCTTTGGAGTTATTAAGTGATAAAAAAACACAGTTACGTTTTGATAATATTATTAAAAAACGTGGTTCTCTTGATGCTTTGCTGCAAATCGTTGATGCAGCAACAGCTTCTGACATAGCAGATTGTGAGATTTCATCAAGCTGTGCTTATTATCCAACGGCAATGATGGTTAATCCTTATTCGTTATGTCAGAGCCTCATTCGTAATAGCAAAAGTATGAATTTGTTGTTATCACATCGCTTAGATGAGTTTGTCAGATCAAATAATACTTGGCAGTTGAGCTTCACTGATAACAAAAACAATCAAAAATCGTTAGCATACGATGTGGTGGTTTTTGCGGGCAACGCTTCGCTTGCAAAAGACCTTGAGGCATTTAAACATATAGCGGTTTATCCGTCATATGGACAAATCACTCAAGTGCAAACCTTATTAAATAATAAAACAATCCTACTTGATAAAGGCTATATTTTGCCAAGCGTTAATGGCAAGCAGCTTATTGGTGCGACATTTCGTGATAATAATGATTTAATGGCTGAAGTGCGTAAGAGTGATCACAATGTTAACTTAGCACAGCTAGGTCATATTATTGATCCGTCAGTAGATGTTAAAATCATCTTAGGACGTGTATCATTGCGCTGTGTCACTGCGGATCATGTGCCAATGATAGGGACAATTGCTGATAACGTAAAGTTCATTGAGCAGTATTACCAACGGTTACAAAACGGCGTTATTTTAAAGGCATTACCTCAAGCAGAATACTTGTCGGGAATTTATTTATTAACAGGTTTTGGTTCAAAAGGATTATGCTCAATGATATATGGTGCTAAACTCTTAAGTCAATTGATGAGCAATGGATGCCAAGCGCCAATATTAAATCATTTATTTGAAGGACTTCATCCATTGAGGTTTAACGTCAGAAAGTTTAAAAAGAGAGCTGATTTTTGTGAGTTTTAATCTATAATAACGGTTGATAATGTAGGGACAGGAAATGGATATTAAAAGATCATGGCAATAGTGAAACCGTCAAAGATAATTAAACCAAGTAAAGTAATATCGGTTATTCTATTTATTGCCGCAGGATTTGTCTTGGCTTACCCACAAGCAATGATGGATATTTATTTGCCAGTATTGCCGTATCTGGATAAGGCATTAAATACATCAAGAGAAATGGTGCAATATACAGTGGCACTTTTTCTATTGGGTAGTGCGATTTCACAACTTATTTCAGGTGTGCTATCTGATCGCTTTGGGCGTGTGCGCATATTAATATTAGGCTTACTTATTACGATGTTAGGTAGTGCTTTGTGTCATGTCGAGCACACAATCGAGTGGATGCTTGTTGGGCGTATCTTTCAAGGCATTGGTGCTGGGATGGCGGCAGTATTAGCGCGTGTTATCGTTGCGGATTCTTTCCAAGGGAAGGCGTTTTCAAAAATTTATGCATTACTTACTGCGTTTTCAGTATTCACCGTATCAATTTCGCCAGTAGTTTCAGGCTATTTAATGCAATACCAAGGGTGGCATAGTGTTGTTAGCTTTATGTTCTGGTATGCTTTAATTATTGCGTTAATCGTCGGTTTTGGCTTGATTGTTGGTAGAAGCACCATTAAATCAAATACGTCACATGTAAAAATAAATATCGCTCAAGTAATAAAAATCATGTTTAACTTACGTTTTTTAAGTGCTACGTTGGTGATGTTTTTCGTTTATGGTGTCGCAGCTAGTGTGCTTTTAACCTACCCATATATTTTTGTCCAAGAGTATCATATGCCCGTATCGGCATTTGGTTGGGTGGTTGCATTAGTCATTGTATGTATGCTTATAGGCGCATGGTTAAATAGCATGCTTCTTAAGAAATATACAATGATGACGTTGGTTAAAGTAGCACTTATTGTCATGTTTATTAGCATGGTCGGTGTGACCTTATCGTCAAATACTAGTACTTATATTACTGATATTATATGTCTATCTATATTTTGGCTGCTCTATCTTTGGGTTTATCCTAATATGATTGCCATTGCAACATCGGTTTATCCAGAATATAGAGGCACAACAATTGCTATATTCAGTTTCATTCAAATTATTGGTGGTTTTGTATTTACCGCGCTGGGTGCTTGGCATATTTTGGATACGGTTTATGAGCTTGGTGTGACAGGCATGCTTGGGATCGTATTAGCTTTAATTTGTTTGATCATTGTTGAGCGTTGCTTACGGTAACATTGGTTATTTAAGCTACTCGCTTAAGCCAAAGCATATAAATAATTAAAACCACAATACTTAAAGTCGATAGAAAGGTGAAAGCAATCGGCATTGACAGTATATCGCTAAAGGGTAATACCGTCACAATCGCTGTAATGAGTGAAGCAGCCCCCATTTGAAAAAAGCCCATCATTGCTGAAGCAGATCCCGCTGTTAGGGTAAAAGGAGCAAGTGCCTTGGCGGTGGCGATTGGAATCACAAAGGATATCCCAGTAAAGAGGATGATCACTGGTGTTAATAAGCTGTATAAATGAACGATATTAAGCGACATAAAACACAAGAGCATAATCGCACCTATGAGACTAATAATCATGCCAATGAGTAAGATCCCGTTTTGGCTCATCTTATGTACCAAGTAGGTGCATAACACCGAACCAATCATAAATGCCAATACAATCCCTGCAGCAATCACAATAAACCAGATTTTGTCTAAGTGTAGTATATTAATGACAATGCCTGGCGTTTCAACCAAACAGGCATAAACCATACCGATATTAAGCCCTAATAAGCATAGATAAACAAAATAACCGCGTGCTTGATATAACTTAAAATAGTTAATAACTAGCTTCTTGGGACGTGTTGCACCATAGTTCTTTTGGCGCAGTGTCTCAGGGAAGAGAAAAATCACTGCAATCAGCAATATAATGGCTAATACAAATAACACAATAAAATTTGTCTGCCATGAGATAAAGGTGCCGACAATCGCACCAGCACCTGGGGCAATAGCAAAAGCGGCATTCATCTTGGCAAATACTTTGCCTTGATCTTTTAAGGAAAATGCATCACGTACGGCGGCACTTGAGATAACAGCACCAGCACAGGCGCCAAACCCTTGTAAGAAGCGTGCGAAAATCAGTAGGGTGATATTTGGGCTGATGAGGCACACAATTGAGCCGATAAGAAAAATAACTGCACCAATAATCATAATCGGTTTACGTCCAAATCGATCAGAAAAAGGGCCATACAGTATCTGGCTAATAGAGTAACCTAAGAGATAAAAGGTAATGGTTAGTTGAACATTATGATAAGGTGTATTAAAGGCTTCAGCAATGCTTGGCAAAGAGGGTGCATAAATCGTATCGCCAAAAGGACCCACTGAAATCATTAGCACCAGAATAAACAAAGAAGGGGCAATAAATGCCGCAATTTTCTGTGAAGTGTTTGTGCTAGACATTTACATTTACAATATGTTTTTATAGTTGGATAGCAGCAAGTGTGCCACTGTTGGTTTGGACAATAATTGATTTGCCTGCAGCAATAGGTGTGGCACTAATACCATCACCACCAATTTCAACACGAGTGAGATATTTACCTGTGTCGGCATTGAAAATATGCACATAGCCTTCATAATCACCCACGGCAATCATGCCGTTAATATATAAAGGCGCTGATGGCTTACGTCCTTCAAGTTCAGTGGCTTGCCAGAGCTTATCACCTGTTTTGAGATTATAAGCGGTAATGTCACCTTTAGTATCAGTTGTGAAAATAGCCTTTTGTCCCAATGCTATATTGCGATAAATGGACGCTTTTTTCTGCCAGTTCATACTGCCTAGTTTGGTGTTGAAACTAATCAAGTTTCCTTGGAATGTCGCGACATAAAGTGTGTCATTATCTATAAGTGGTGTGGCAGTAATGTCAACCATTTGTTGCGCAGGTGATCCAGATTGAGGTAAGGCAATCGGGTTATCCCATTGTTTTTCACCCGTGGCTGTTTTTAAGCCCCATAAACTCCCAGATGAAGTGCCAGCAATTACTAGGCCTTGATAAACGATAGGTGAGCTGTTGCCAACTAACATTAAATCAGGCGTAGCAATGCTTTGTGTCCATAGCTGCTTGCCGTCTTTGAGATTATATGCTGAGATACTGCCATCATGTGTTTGTGTGTAGATGATATTGTCAACAATAGTGGGTGCTGAGAATAAGCTGCTTGGTAATGCGCTTTGCCATAGTACTTTGCCAGAGCTAGTATCTACTGCCACTAATGTACCACGCAGGCTACCGGCAACGACAACATTACCACTAACCGCAACCGCTGAGCTTAACTGCAATTTAGTATCGGCTGACCATAAACGTTTGCCTGTTGTTGCATTTACTGCTGAAATGTATCCGTCATAACTTGATGTGTAAATCACACCATTTTCAATCGCAGGTGTTAGGGTTACATCGATTTGTCCATCATTGCCATTGCCAATATTGGTATCCCAGACGTATTTAGCATTTAAACTTGATTTAAACTCTACAAGTGGCTTAGGTGGTGTGTCATTACTTTTATTACCACAAGCAACTAAAGCACCACCAAATACAGTAATCAATGCGGTGCTTAAAATAATTTTTTTAGTATTTTTGATTGTTAACTTTGTCATATGTTTATCCGTTATCATTTGCTTAATGCAGCAAGATTATCGATTTTCATTTGTAATAAGCTTTTAATATTTGCTAACTCTGGCTTGTCGGCTTCAGATAATGCGCTTTGCCAGTATGTTTTCGCTTTGGCATAGTCTTTGTTGGCAAAATAAGCATCACCTAATAGCATATTGCTTGAGAGAGCGAAGCCCGCCAATGTGATGCTATTAAGTGTTGCAATGGCATCAGCTGTTTTGTTTTGTGCTAATTCAACGCGTGCAAGGCGAAGCTTGGCAATTGCTTGCAGATTTGGATTAAGCGTACTATCAGCAACCTGCTTAAGACTCACTACTGCTTGGTCTAATTGATTTTTTAAAACGGACTGTTTAGCAATTTCCAAACGCGCGAAATCAGCATAAATTGATTTAGGGTAAAGCGTAATCAGGTTTTGTGCTTGATTTAAAATTGCCTCTGAATTGCTTGATGCATTATCAGCAATAAGGGCTAAATTTTGGTAAAGCTCAGCTGCTTGCACATTGTTTTCAAGCTTTCTTTTCTGCCAATATTGCCAAGCGATGATAAGTATTAAAATAACGCAAATTAGTGTTACTAGCTTTGAGCCATATTTTTTCCATAAAAGCTTTATTTTATCTAACTCATTATTATCCAATTGTTCAGCCATATTTATTGTTCGTCTTGATCAAAACATTGTGTGGCAATATATCACAAAGCGTGGTGTCACAGTAGTGTATTATTGGCTTTTGCTAGATAAAAACGGCAAAATATTTGGGATAAGTGATATCGGTTGCTCTAAATAATCTGTTGTGCATTTTGTAGCAGTATACGATGTATTTGATCTTTAGAAAGATTAAAAATGTCAACCAAAAGATCGCGTGTTTGCAATAGAGATAATGGTGTGTTTATTTTGTTTTCACTATTTGGTATTGGCATATCAGGTGAATCGGTTTCCAGTAAGATATTTTCAATGCCTATGCGTTTTAAGACATTCGGTAATTTGCTATTAGGGTAATGCAAAATGCTGCCAATACCTAGTTTAAAACCAAAATCGCAATAGGCTTTTGCAATATTAAAACTACCAGAGAATGCATGAATAATACCACCGTGTGTAAAATGATGATGTTTTAATGTGGCGATGACTTCATTATGTGCTTTAACGCTATGAATAATCACAGGCTTTTGTAAATCTTGAGCAATCGCTAGTTGTTCATTAAAAAAGAACAGTTGCTGATCGAAACTTTCTAAATAGCGCTTGTCTAAACCGATTTCACCAATCAGTGGAATATGATGTGTTAGAAGCCACGGTTTCAGCGTACTAAGGTGTTCCTTCTGATGCTGTTCAACAAAGCATGGATGTAAGCCCAATGCCGATGTAATTGATAGGTATTGTATACTTAAATCAATCACTCTTTGCCAGTTACTAAACGCTATAGCCGGATTGATAAAGTGAGTAATATTTTTTTCAACACAATTATCTAAAAGCGTGTTGCGCATGCCATCAAAACAAGGGAAATCAAGATGGCAATGACTATCTATAAGCATAAAAGTCAGTGTTATTTACAAATCATGTGCAATATTGTAATGCAAATAAATGTTTTATTGCTATAGTCAATAGTGTTTGGATGTTCAGTGGAGGAAAGAATAATGGAGTTTATTCATAGTATAGTAGCATCAATCAATGGCTATGTATGGGGTCCATACATGTTGGTGCTTATCTTAGGCGTTGGCTTGTTTTTGATGTTGGGATTGGCGTTCTTGCCATTAAGAAAACTAGGGTTTGGTTTTAAACTATTATTTGGGCGTAAAAGAAGTGATAGTAAAGAAAAAGCAGGAGAGATCTCACCTTTTCAAGCATTAATGACAGCACTCTCGGCAACGATTGGAACAGGTAATATTGCAGGAGTTGCAACTGCCATTGCCATTGGTGGGCCAGGTGCAATATTCTGGATGTGGTGCACGGCATTAGTCGGCATGGCAACGAAATACTCCGAAGCGGTATTAGCGGTGAATTTTCGTGAGGTAGATCAAAAGGGCGCCTATGTTGGCGGTCCTATGTATTACATCAAAAATGGCTTAGGTAAACGTTTTGTCTGGCTTGGTATACTTTTTGCTATATTCGGTTCTGTTGCAGGATTTGGTATTGGTAATATGGTGCAAATTAACTCAATGGCAGATGTCATGAGTCAAAACTTATATATTCCCAGTTATATCACTGGCACATTTGTCGCATTATTAGTTGCC
Organism: Cysteiniphilum sp.; assembly: GCF_057495195.1. Taxonomy (NCBI): domain Bacteria; kingdom Pseudomonadati; phylum Pseudomonadota; class Gammaproteobacteria; order Thiotrichales; family Fastidiosibacteraceae; genus Cysteiniphilum; species Cysteiniphilum sp. The sequence continues at coordinate 77,193 of NZ_JBXTEF010000069.1, forward strand.
TTAGTATTGCTTGGAGGTATCAAGCGAATTGCTGAGGTTGCCAGTAAGATTGTCCCTTTTATGGCAGTGGTCTATTTTGTTAGTTGTCTTACTGCGATTATCTTAAATATCAGCGCTTTGCCAGATGCTTTTGCTTTGATTTTAAACCATGCATTTAATCCCATTGCTGCTACTGGTGGCTTTGCAGGTGCGGGTGTGATGCTTGCTATCCAAATGGGTGTTGCCCGAGGCATATTTTCTAATGAAGCGGGTTTGGGATCTGCCCCTATTGCCCATGCTGCAGCTAAAACCAATAGCCCCGTCAAGCAGGGCACAATTGCGATGCTTGGCACATTTATCGATACGATTGTTATTTGCACGATGACAGGTCTTGTTATTATCCTATCTGGGCAGTGGAGTGGTGGCTTAAATGGTGCAAGTCTCTCGTCAGAGGCGATGAATACCTTAATGCCAAATTTTGGCGCTTGGGTAATTACCTTTGGTTTGATTTTATTTGCATTTACGACCATTCTAGGGTGGAGTTACTATGGTGAGCGCTGTGTTGAGTTTTTATTCGGTGTGAAAGCGATTATTCCTTTTCGGATAATTTGGGTGATTGCAATTCCAATTGGTGCAGTGCTAAAGCTTGATTTTGTCTGGTTATTAGCAGATACCTTAAATGGCTTAATGGCGCTACCTAACTTGATTGCATTGTTGCTATTAAGCCCAGTGGTATTTAAGTTATCTTATGCCTATTTTCGTAAAAAATAAGTCGGCTATGACCATATTTCCGCTCACTTTGATTGCGTAAACGTTGGCTGAGCGTAAGTCAAAGCCTCTATGAAGTATGATTTTCCTAAGCTTACACACTTCGACTAATGTTCAGTGCATCGCTTCGGCTAATGCTCAGGGTACGGTGAGTACTTGTGGGTGAATATTTAGTCTTAGCCAATACGTTATATTACTCGTAAATCACTCATTTAGCTTTTATCAATCTGAATCGATAGCGCATGGATTTGAGTTTGCATGAGCTCACCTAAACAAGCATAGATTGCTTGATGTGCTTTGAGTGTGCTAAATGGATTAAGCTTGTCACTGGCAATGCGCAGTTTAAAATGCAATTTCCCAGCTTGAAACTGTTTATGTTTATGGTGTTTATGGGTCTCGTCAATAAGCTCTAATCTAGAAGGTGAGAACGCTTTCTCAAGTTTATCAATAATTTCTTTCTCTAATATATTCATATAATCAGCGAATGATTCGTGTTGGTGTAATAATGGTGTCCATTTTAATATCCCAATCATTCATTGCAATGGGCGTATGTTCAAATTTGTCAAATTGTTGTTCATCAAAGGCAATACCAACAAACTCAGTATTATTACAAGCTTTGCATAATGCTAATGCGCTATCATAAAATCCACCACCCATGCCAATGCGATTTTTATGTGAATCAAATCCAACCAGTGGCACGATAATCATATCAAGTTCCCATGGGGCTAAAATGTCTTCAGCAATAAATAATGGTTCTTCTAAGTGATATTTATTAAGTCGTTTGTTCTTTGTTTGTCGAGCAAAAAAAAGTTGACGCTTTTTAAATGGGTGCAATACCGGATAGTAAAGCGCGTGAGTTTCACTTAAAACCTCATCAATCCATCGTGGTGAGACTTCTTCATCAGACGCATAATAGCTTGCTATTTTTTTCGGACTTGAAGTTAATAAAGACTCGTAATAGTTAAAAAAAATCCTTTGCAGCTCTTGAGAATATGCTATTTTTTGTGTCTTAGGAATTGCTTGCCGTTGTCGGCGTAAAGTTTTACGAATACTTTGTTGCATAGCAAATATAACTATTAGAAATAAAGCTCATTGTATGAGAAAAAATACAAATAAGTCGATGCAAAATTGCAGGTTGTAAAAATAAATTTAGCCGCGTGTATAAAATCTGCTTAAAAATATTTTCAATATCAGCAAAACGGCATATGCTGTTTTTCAGATTTAGTGTTGTGTTTGCTCACCTGATTGCTGTTGCGCAAGTCGTTGCATATAAAGTGCATCAAAGTTAATAGGTGCTAGATTAATCTGTGGGAATCCACCACGATTAATTAGGCTATCAATGGTTTCTTTGGCATATGGGAATAGTGTGGTTGGGCAGAAAGCACCTAGCATTGGGGCAATTTGATCTTCTGGCATATTTTGTAAAGTGAAAATACCTGCTTGTGAAACTTCAATTAAATAAGCATTGTTGTCACTATTTTTAACGGTAACAGTTAAGCTTAATTCAACTTCGTATACATCATTATCAAGCTTTGATGATGTCGTATCGACGTTAACATTAGCCTCAGGTTGCCATTGTGCTTTGAAAACATCAGGTGTACTTGGCGCTTCAAATGAAATGTCTTTGGTATAAATTTTTTGAATAACGAAGTTAGGTTGATTGTTTTGCGTGTTTTCCATGTTTAATCCTATTATTTTACTGTTTTCATTATCATTTCTTGTCAAATTTAAGCCGTTATTATGCCCGATCAAAGCCCAAATACAATAGTTTTACTGGCAAACAAAGGCATTGATTAGAATTTAAGGAAAGAGCATTTTGCCCCAATGAAGTTTTGAACGTAATGAGTGAAAATAGTCATAATCCAGAGGGTGCAATATCGTTACTGATTTTGGGCAGCGACTAAGCTTAATAGTATCCCCTGGCGAGAGTTGTAATTTCATATGGCCATCAAAACTTAAGCTTGGTTCTGGATTATTATACTCGCCAACAGTAATTTGAATATCACAATTAGCATTTAAAACAATCGGGCGGCTATTTAAGGAGTGCGAGAACATCGGCACCATAACGATGGCGTCAAGTCCAGGATGCATAATAGGGCCTCCTGCCGATAGTGCATGCGCGGTTGAACCGGTAGGGGTTGCAATAATCATACCATCAGCACGTTGGTCAAAAGCGTAGCGACCATCGATGTGGACATGCATCTGAAATAAACGACTATGTTGACCTGCGGCAATGACAATATCATTTAATGCAACGGTTTTTTCAGGTGGGCAGATGTCGCTTTTGATTGATGCTTGTAACATAAAGCGTTGTTCTTGTTGGTAATTCCCCTCAAGCACATCAAACAAACGTGTATTTAGTTCATCGGGATTAACATCGGTTAAAAATCCCAATTTGCCACGGTTAATCCCGACAATGGGGATACTACTTAGCAAAGATAAGCTTCTTGCCGCATTTAAGAAATTACCATCCCCGCCAACAACCACAGCAACATCGCAGTGCTTAGCAATTGCTTTTAAGTCATAACCTTCACCAAAACGATGATCTAAACTCTCCGCTGTTTCAGCTTCAAGATAAATACGTGCTGAGTGCTCAATCAATGTATGTGCTAGATATTCAACGGTCTCAGAAACCGCTGGGTTATCGTGTGTGCCAATAATGGCAATTTTTTTAAAAATAAAACCCATACTATATAGATTGTCCTTAATTTTTTAAACCACAAAATGATACACCAACGCTACAAACTAAAGCGCATTATCATTGTTAATTGATTGGTTTATTGTCACTAAAAGTTGTTACGTATCATATATCAGTTAAGTATTCTTTACCAAATGCTTTTATCTAAAATTGTATGTGTCATCTATATAAATGGCATTGTTAAATATTTTAAGGTGCTAAGAAAGCGTGAAAAATAAGAAAAGTGCTGCTATTTTTTCTTATTTTTGATGGTCTGTGGTACACTCCGAAAACCTTTTATTAGTATATTAAAGTCATATTAGTATGATCAGTGATGTCGAATTTCAATCGCGTGTTGCTCAAGCTTGGCCAAAAACCGAAAGCTTACAGGTAACGGATGAACAAGAAAAAACCTTTTATCGTGAGAAAATAAAACGATTATTAAAAGAAAAAAATGCCTGTTTAATTGCGCACTACTATGTTGATGCAGATATTCAAGCATTGGCTGAAGAAACCGGTGGTATGCTAGGCGATTCATTAGCTATGGCGCGCTTTGGAAAGGATCATTCAGCAGATACACTTGTCGTTGCAGGTGTGCGCTTTATGGGCGAGAGTGCAAAGATTTTGTCACCTCATAAAAAAGTTATTATGCCGACATTAGAGGCCGAGTGTTCACTTGATGTAAGTTGCCAGGAAGAAGAGTTTAAAGCATTTATTGCTAAGCATCCTGATCGCACAGTTGTTGTTTATGTTAATACCTCAGCGCGTATTAAGGCCTTGGCTGATTGGACGGTTACCTCATCTAATGCTTTGCAAATTTGTGAGTATTTGGATGAACAAGATCAAAAGATTCTATGGGCACCAGATAAATACTTAGGGCGCTGGATTGAGAAGCAAACTGGGGCGGATATGGTGCATTACAATGGTGCGTGTGTTGTACATGAAGAGTTTAAGGCGCGTGCACTCCTTGATTTAAAAACGCAATATCCAGAAGCTGCTGTGTTAGTGCATCCAGAGTCACCTCAAGAGATTGTTGCATTAGCTGATGCGGTGGGCTCTACTTCACAATTATTGGAAGCATCAAAAAACTTAGCAAATCCTATTTTTATCGTGGCAACGGAAGCCGGTATTTTCTATAAGATGAAGCAAGCCTCACCGCATAAGGTATTTATTGAAGCGCCAACTATGGGAAATAGTGCGACATGTAAATCCTGTGCGCATTGTCCGTGGATGGGGATGAATACCTTAAAGAATCTCGCTGAAGTTTTAGAGAGTGGGGATAATGAGATTATCGTGCCAGATGATGTGCGTGAGCGTGCAATGGTGCCATTAACGCGAATGGTGGAGTTTAACAATAAATGAGTCATACACACTTACAAACCGAACAAATTACCGAAGTCCCAAAAGCGCTTGTGACAACCATGGTAACACAAGCATTGGCTGAGGATATTGATCAAGGTGATATTAATGCATTATTGATCAATGAAGATGAACAAGCTTGTGCACGTGTGATCACACGTGAACCGATGGTGATGTGCGGCTATGATTGGGTTAATGAAGTCTTCAGACAAGTTGATCCTAATTTAAAAATCCATTGGTATCATCATGATGGTGATGAAGTTCTTGCCAATAAAACACTTTTTGAAGTTGAGGGTTTAGCACGCAGTATCTTATCTGCTGAGCGCAATGCGCTTAATTTCTTACAGATGCTCTCAGCTGTTGCTACAAAAACGCGTGAATATGTCAAAGTGATTAAAGGCACTGAGTGCGCAATACTTGATACACGCAAAACGATTCCAGGGTTTCGCTTGGCGCAAAAATATGCCGTCACCTGTGGTGGAGGAATGAATCACCGCATTGGTTTATTTGATGCCTTTTTAATCAAAGAAAACCATATTGCAGCTTGTGATCACTCCATTACCAAGGCGATTGAAAAAGCGCGAGAAATCGCGCCACAGAAAATGGTTGAAGTCGAGGTTGAAAACTTTGATGAGCTTAATGAAGCACTTAAAGCACATGCTGATGTGATTATGCTTGATAATTTCTCATTAAGAGATATGCAAAAGGCCGTCAGTATTGCTAAGGGTAAAGCGCAACTTGAGGCCTCTGGTAATATGTCGCTTGATATGATTTATGCAGTTGCACAAACCGGCGTTGATTTTATCTCGATTGGTGCATTGACTAAAAACATTCAAGCGATTGATTTGTCGATGCGATTTTTATAAGCCTTAGTTTGGCTTAGTTAGGTCAACTGGTGTACTACCAGGCGCTGGATTTTCTGGGTTGTAATCATTGTCAGATGTTGGGCAGTTATTAGTAGCTGTTGAGCAGGCAAAGACTTGTGCTTGAAGTAAAGTATCTTTTAAGTTGGTCTTAGCAACAGTAATTGTTTGAGTTGTGGCATCAGCACTTGTTAGCGAGTAAACATCATTTTGGAAACCCGCTTGAGTGCCTAAAGTATAACCTTGTAGCCCAACATAGTATTGTACACCTTGCCCTTGACCTTGTGGAATACTCCAGTTAAGTGTTACATTGCAAGTATTGCCTGAACAGGTATAACCTGAATGTGATGTAATTGTTGCAGGCAATACATTGACTGTAGGTTGAGGATAGATTGCTGATCCTGTTGGTGGTGTTGTTTCATAATTATCTTGTCCTGGGCAGTTACCACCTGCAACATTTGAACAGGCAAAAACTTGCACTTGTAAACCATCAACATTACCTGTTTGAGCTGGTGCTGTTGTTACGTCTATTTGTGGTATCGTGATGGTTGCAGTGTAGTTTTGTGTGCCATTACCGTTGCTAGTTCCTGCAACAATACTTTGAGTCTGAGCCAAATCTGAAGCTGAAATGCCACTGTATAAGTTATTAGGCATCGCATAATAGCTGACACCAGCTTGTGCAGGTGCTGTAAATGAGACGGTTGCTGTGCAATTTGTACCATCGCAATATAAGGCATTAGCTTGTGATTGGCTATTATTAACACCTGTTATGGATGCTGGTTGAAATTGTGTTGGCACTGGAGGTGTTGGAATATTAACGCCACTCATATCACCAAGAACAACAGTCACTGGTTGGGTATTGTTGCTACCTGTCAATGTTCCGTCTTGTTTGGCAACATCATCATAGGCATACGCATAGGTATTAGGCATAATGTTGTGAATGGCTGCAGCATAAACATCATACCATGGATTGTTATGATTGCTTGAGATACTTGGATTGGTTGGGTTGTAAAAATTGCTATTTGCCTTATTCATTTTGAAATAGCAAATATTTAATAATGTGCCTACGCCACTTGTTGTTTGAGTGGCTGTGCAACTAACACCATCTTTATCACTACCATCTGGTGTTTCGGTATAAGAGCTACCATAGGCTGGTAATAAGCCAACCGACCACGCAGCTGCAAGATTTTTAATTAAAACACTTTGCAAGGTTTTGTTGGGTGTGGCAAAAGGTGTATTTGCTTCTCCGGGCTCAAAGAAACCTTTAGCAATAGCTGCGGTATCAGTCATATTAATTGAATAAGTAATGGCTTGTAGATGAGTTGATAATGTTGCATTCACTGCATCAACACCTAACTGATTGCTAAATATAAACTGATTATCACTATTAACTTTGCCAGTAAATTGATAAAGCTCAGGATATGTGTTTACAGGATATTTAGCCTGTCCTTTAGCAGGACCGTCTTGAATATAACCATATTTTTCACCTAATGGCATAGGGTTTTTAGCATCACCAACAAGCTCACGTGCATCAATGGTAATGGCATGTGTTTTATAATAGGTTGTGATGAATTTTACAAAATTATCAAGGTAAGTTCCTTTTGGAAAATCAGGTGCGATATGAGGGGCGGCAATACGAATCAGTGTATTCTGATAGTTGTGAATAAGCTTATTCCAGTCATTATCGCTGGTTTCAGCAGTTTGTAACGTGTGTGAAATTTTATTCATAATCTCAGTGCGTGTAATACCTGTATAGCTGCCATTATTTAATTGATACAAAGGAGCACCAGAATAAGGTTCAATCAGTCCATCTTGATTAGCTGATGTGCCATATTTAACTAAGCTAATTGGTAAGGAGAAAAAGTCTACTGAAGTAGGGTTGATCCAAAAGGTATTTTTTTGATCATAGGTAAATTCAAATTTATCATAAATAATATCATAACTTGGATCATTTACATTGCTATCATTTGGTGCTTGGTATGTCATCGTGCCATTGGGTTGCTTTAAACTCATCATGCTTAATTTATGATTAAGTGATACAAAAGCACGCCCACTTTGAACATGCGGGATATAAACAACAACACTGTTTGTTGCTGCATTATAGCCTGGGAGTGATTGGATACTCTGTGCCATATCACCAATGTTTTCTCCGGCGGTCGGTACTTCACACTTTCCAACAGTGATCGTATGAGCATCTAAACCTGAGCCAATTGTTTTACTTGAGAATTGCATCACACAAGTATTTGCTGGATCACTAAATGTTTGTGCAACCATTAGGAGATAAGCATGATTGATGTTACTGCTATCTTTTAGATTATTGACAATTTGTAAAGGAAAATAGCCGTTATCGGCAGTAACAGGTGTGTTAACCAGTGTTTGTAGTTTAGTAGAAATAGCAGGGGTGGTTGATGTTTGTGTAAGCGCAAAGCTTGTTGAACAAAGTAGTAATGAACTGGCAAGAATGCTTAAAGTTTTATATTTCATAACTTATCCTTCTTTATAAGATGGTTGTCAAGGGGGAGCAGTGTCTTATTTATTCTGCTGATTATTAATGAATCACTAGCTGCTGTTTACAAACCAGAAGTTCATTGATGGTTATCTTATGTTCAGAAAGATACTAAGACAATGAAACTAAAATGACTAAAAATGACTAACTTTATATATCTTTTGATTGAAATATTCATCATAGCAGCATTAGTAAAAAACCTAGGTATGATCAAATATTTAGCCCGATATAATCTGTTTGAAGAAACTATTTGATTAAAAAAAGATACGATGGGGTAGCCTTTAACATGTTTTGTTTTAACTATGTGCGATATTTATGTTTTGCAGCATATCTTTTACTTATTGTTGGGTGTGGCGTAAAAGGTGACGGGACGGATGAAACTAGGGTGTCCATGGGTACGAATGTTAGTTTGCCACACTATATCAAAGAGCATAGTAAAGCCCTAGTCGTCTTGAAACTCTCCAATGATAATGGTGATCCCTTAATTATCGGCAGTCATTCAGATGCAACCCATGACGTTAAAATCACAAATATTTTTATTAATAATATTTATTAATAATAAAGGAGTGAGTTTAGCCAAAGATTTGGCAGGTGCAGAAACTTGCTTTAATGATCAAGGTTTTTTTGAACGTTTTACACATGAGTGTACAATCCCTCTTTATGTTACGGCAAGCCAGTTAGGTGCGCTTAATTTTGATGTCAGTGTCAGCACGACAACAAATCAAGTTTTCGATAAGCATTTTTCGACAACCGTTAAGCCGCAAGGTGATGCGCTATTAGATGAACCAATACTCAATTTTTTATCTGCACATAATAATGATATTTTTCTAAGTCATGATACACAGAGCGTGACACTATTTAATCCAAGTATTATCCCTTTAAACAATGTTGCTTTATCGTATAATGGTAAAGTTGTTTCAAGGCAGCAGGTCATCCCTGCATTAGCTACTGTAGATATTTCGCTTAATACAGGTCATTTAAGCTCATCATTAAGCCAAGATGTATTTACGATTAGCGCTTCAAATATGCGTGATGATATTCAGTTGAAAACTTATAACAGTCAGGCATTTTCGTTTAATAATGTTTATATTAGTCAGCCGAGTCAACGCTATGAAATGACGATTATCCCTAAGCATGACTTAAAAGTAAGTGCTGTGAATATCATGCTGCCAAAGGGTGTGAGGATTGATGGCTATAACCCTTTAGTTGTTGGTGGTATCTTGCAAGCAAATCAACGTTATAGTCTATGGTTTGTTGCTGATACCGATAGCTTTGGTTCAGGCTTTGTCAGTGTAACAGGACAGTTTGATAAGCAAACTGAAGTATATATGGGTAACATTATGGTGGCGCCAATAAAACTACAAACGGACGTACCAATATTTACAGGCAATAGTAAGTCATATTATTTCACAATATATAATGATTCATCATTTGCTTGGCAGGGATTTTCTCAAGTCAATTTTGATGATAGTGAGTTTGTAAAAGATCAGCGCTTTTCTTATCTTTCTCAGCCACAGGATTGCTTGCACCTGACATCACTTAAACCAAACGAAGCCTGTAAGATATATTATAGCTACGTACCACCGCAAAAAGAGCAGCAAGATAGTGAGCCCTATTATCTAAAAATTAATGCGCTTGATAGCAATTTACAAGCTGATACTGAGATTCCTGTTTATGTTAAACCCATTGGGCAAAAGTTTTGGCGCTTTTATCATAAAATAAACGATACTGATTATTTGTACACACTTTACAATGGCAGCGACACAGCTGTTAGTACTAAGATACTAAGTAAGGGCGTTGATATGAGTAGTCAGCTAAAAAGGCATGCCTGTGAGTTTGTAAATCAAAGCGTTACTTTAGCAAGTCATGGGGTATGTCAGTTTAAGGTAGAAATTGGCAGTGAATCGGCAACGTTAGATATCAAAAATAATTTATTTAACACCAGAGATTATATTTTCCCTATACATGGTGTGTTGGCAAATATGGGTAGTCAAATCCATATGTTGTTATCACAAGGCTCGCAAGACAGTCAGACGATAGATGTCGCTAAGTTAGATCCTAAGATCAAATCAATACATAGTGCCATAGCAGATGAGCATGGAGATATTTATTTTGCAAGTGACGATATAAGTAATACGCTATTTAAGTATAGTAATGAGCAATTATTGCCATTAACACTCTCCCAAACCTATCCACAATTTCTGCAACACTTACTTTATGTTGATAGTATGCAAGCAATACTTGTTACAAGTTATAACCCTGTGACTAAGTTAAATAATGTTTATCAGGTTGCCAGTGACTTTAGTAGCGTTACCAAAGTTGCAAGTTTCACAGGCTCTATTCAATCATTGATTTTAGTTGGTAAAGAGCAAGCGTTACTTGCGATTAACACATCAAGTAACAGTGGGGTGCGGTACATTACTATAGTGCAGGATGCAAGCAAAACGCATATAGAGCCACTGATACATTTATTTGATAGTACGCGCTATATTATGGCGTTATCAAGTCAGAATGGGCTGATTAATATTCTTGTTAATTTGATGGGGCAGTTAACATGGTATCAATTATCAGAAAAAGGTGAGTTAATATCGCGCTTAATTGAAGTCAGCAATATTCTGCCATATGGATTGTTAAGTGCAATTACGGGCATTGATGATGCGTTTTATATCAGTAATTTACGTTCTCAATCTGGTAAATATTTACTTTATTTTACCGCAGGCAATAGTGTCAAAGAGGTTTATCAAAGTGCGAGTAATTATCAGCATATGACCTTGGCAAACCAAGGGGTTTATTATAGCGCCAAAAACCATGGTGGAACCTATGATATTAGTCAACTATCGCCAGCTCAAGAGCAAAAGACTAAAAGCAATAAAGTACTGATGTCTTTGAGCAATAACCCTGCGTTTATGCAGTCAGTGAAAAAAAGTGTCATCTCGACACAAGATTATGCAGTCTATTTACCGCAAAAAATCACATTGCAAGAAGGGCAAAATCACTCACTAACACCGGTTATTTTCCCAGAGGATAAAAGTTTGCATTATCAATGGGACTTTGCAAAAGAGGTATATAATGTAGATAGTGCGCAAAAAACAGTACAGATAACAGCACCGACATACCATAAAGATCATAATACCTACGACTTTAAATTAGTCGTTGCCGATAGCAAAGGCAATAAACAAACTGTTTTCTCCTCACTTGAGGTGCTGCCTGATAGTAAAAAGAAAGCAACAGCAAATGCCGGTTTAGCTCAGTCAGTAGAGGAAGGTAAAATACACCAAGTACTTGCTAGTGCCATTGCTGGAGAAGGTAGGTCTATCAGCTCATATCATTGGCATGGCAATGGTGCAAATTATTTAAGTGATCCCAATGTATTACAACCAATTTTCACAGCACCTGCTTATAAGGGAGCTTTGCAAGATAAGTATGAACTAACGTTGAATGTGATAGATAATGCAGGCATTGTTAGTGAGCCTAGTAGTGTTATTTATACGGTAACGCCAGATGCGCTATTAGAACCAAGTGTTGAGATTATAGCAGATACACAGGTAACAGAGGGGCAAAAGATAACATTAGAAGCAAAAGCAACCGCAAAAGGTCAGCGCAGTATCCCTGAGGATAACTACCACTGGATAATACCCAAAGGTTGGGAGGTTATAGGCAATCGCAATCATAAACAATTAACAGTAAAAGTGCCTAAATATACAACAAAAGGTATTAAAAGCAGCTTTAAAGTTTCGGTGATTGATAGCGTAGGTGCCAAGAGTGCTCAAGCAGATCATAGTATTGAAATCATGGCGGATGAAGGTTTAAAGCCAAAGGTAAGTTTAGGTAGTGATCGCACGGTGATTGAAGGGCAAAGCATTACTATTAAAGCACTTGCTCAAGCAGGTGATGGCCGATCAATTAGTAAATATCAGTTTTCTGGTTCAGCGGTAGCACATTTGAAAGGACAAGACCAAGAAAGGGTCTTTACAGCACCGAGCTTTTCAGGTGGTGACGATAAATATCAATTACAAGTGATCGCAATTGATAATACCGGAATTCAAAGTGAACCCGCATCTATTCATATCATTGTGACGTCTGATAGCAGTAAAGATCCGATTATAAATAGTATTAGTGACAATAAGGATGGTAAGGTAATTGAAGGTGATGACATTACTTTAATAGCGCATGCACAAGCTAGTAATGGTAGAAGTATTCCTACCAATGCTTATCATTGGCTAATAAAAAATAAGGCATGGAAAATAGATGGGGAAAGTGATAAAAGTGAGCTTCATTTACAAGCTCCTGCTTATAGTGGTTCCTCTGAAGATGAGCTTGAGGTAAGCTTATTTGTCACCGATAACACACAGCAATCAAGTGCGACAGTCAGTCATACTATTATTGTTATGCCTGATTCAAAATTGAAGCCTGAAATTATCATGGTTAACCCTCTAAGAAAAGTAACAGAGGGGCAGTTAGTAAATGTTGATAACATTACGGTACAAGCAAAAGGGCAGCGTCAAATTACCAGCTATAAATGGGTAGCTAGCGGTGGTATTCAGTTAAACGGTTCAAACACCTTAAGTCCCAGTTTTACAGCGCCAGCTTATCAATTAAACGGTAATGAATATCATTTGGAGCTGACAGTGACTGACTCAACAGGGCAGATATCAACAAAAATACTTAAATATATTGTAGAAGCTAAGAGCGCTCTAAAGCCCACAGTAACAATTCAAGGCAATAAAGAGGTTACTGAAAATCAAGAGATCACCTTAAGTGCTGATGCACAAGCCAAAGGTGGGCGCAATATTCCAGAGAGTAATTATCATTGGATAATTCCTAAGGGCTGGGAAATTGTAGGAGATAAAGAAGGAAAGCATATTACCTTAAAAGCACCGGCATACAGTGGATTAGGTCAAGAAGGTAAGCTTGCGTTAACGGTTATTGATAGCTCAGGGATAAGTAGTGATCAAACAATATTAACAATATCTGTTAACCCTGATGATACACTTAAGCCAACAGCGAATGCAGGAGGTAATCAAACAATAGAGGAGGGACAGTCTTATCAAGTATTAGGATCAAGCAAGGCAAAGGGTAATCGATATATTAAATCTTACACATGGAGTGGTAATGGTGCAAAGTATCTAACATCAGGGAAAGATACCGCGACACCTACATTTACAGCCCCAGCATATAAGGGTGGCGCAGATAGCTATCGTTTATCTTTGGTTGTTACTGATAATACAGGTGTTAACAGTGCTGCTAGTACAGTGACTTATACAATTCAAGCAAATAGCAGTCTAAAGCCCACAGTAACAATCCAAGGCGCTACAGAGGTTACAGAAAGTCAACAGGTCACCTTAAATGCTAACGCACAAGCCAAAGGTGGACGCAATATCCCAGAGAATAAATATCATTGGCTGATCCCACAGAGATGGGAGGTTGTCGGAGATAAGACAGCAAAACACATTACCTTAAAAGCACCGGCGTATAGCGGACTGGGTCAAGAAGGTGAGGTTGCATTAACCGTTATTGATAATACAGGGGTAAGTAGTGATCAAACAACCTTGAGCATATCCGTTGATCCTGATGATGCACTTAAGCCAACGGCCAATGCTGGAGGTAACCAAATAATAGAGGAAGGTCAATCTCGCCAAGTATCAGGCTTAGGGAATCCAAAGGGTAATCGATATATTAAATCTTACACATGGAGCGGTGGTGGTGCGCAGCATTTAACATCAGGAAGAGAAACAGCGACACCCGTATTTACAGCACCCGCATATAATGGCGTCTCAGATAGCTATCATTTATCTTTGGTTGTTACCGATAATACAGGGGTTAAAAGTGTTGCTAATACGGTGAATTATACAGTAAAAGCAAATAGCAGTTTAAAGCCGACGGTTACAATCCAAGGAAATAAACAGGTTATAGAAAACCAAGAGATCACCTTAAATGCTAATGCACAAGCAAAGGGTGGGCGCAATATTCCAGAGGATAATTATCATTGGCTTATCCCTAAGGGTTGGGCGTTGATAGGAGATCAACACGCAAAGCATATTACTTTAAAAGCACCTGCATATAGTGGGTCAGATCAACAAGGTGAAATAGGATTAACAGTTATAGACAGCACAGGGGTAAGTAGTGATCACGTCATATTAACTATATCAGTTGGTGCGGATAGTGCTCTAGCGCCAACGGTGATATTAGGCGGAAACCATCGTGTTATTGAAGGAGAGAAGGTAAATATTAATGCAATAGTTAATGCAGGTGTTGGACGAAATATTGAAGACTATCAATGGTCAGGAACTGCTATGATGCATACAACAGGAGACGATACACATAAACAGTTTACTGCACCTATGTTTAATCAAGGTGGTACAAATAGCTATATGCTTAAATTAACCGTGACCGATAATACCGGAGTGCAAACTGAACAATCGATAATAATTAATGTACTTGAAAATGTGCAATTACAAATAGTCGCAACAAAACCATTACCTGAAAATATTATGATTAATCAACTTTATAAAGTGCAGTTCCGCTTAATAAATCAAGGCAATCGAATTGCCAAAGGCTTAGGAAGCATTATTTTCTCTGATGGCTTGCAGCAAAGTAGTAGTACTTGCTCTCAAGACTTAGGCATCGGTAACTCGTGTGAGATTACTGCTGTATTTGAAACAGCGACTAAAGGTGCGTATACGCCTACGATAAAAGTAGTTTATACAAATAAGGCACAGATGATGGCAAGTGCTGGAAGTACTGTGGCTACTGAAGTTGAAGCTTTACATTGGGACTTTGCAAAAGAAGGTGACAGGCGTTTTTCCGGTGCTACTTTGGGCTATAAAGATAAGTTTATCAATGATAATGCACAATTACTTGCCTATGTAAATGTAGCGGATTTGCAAGCAACTACAAATACAGAGGTATCTGGTTTACCAAGTAAGTTGACCGATAAAGAAGCCACTGGTAATCCTGATCACACGGCTTTTAGCGCCGAGCTTAAAAATGCGCAAGGCAAAGTTGTCAGCTTTAATTTTAAAGGTTATAGAAGTCTTATCGATGGCAGTCGTTGGTTCCCATTAAATAGGGTAATTGATCAAATGTTAGATAAAAACCAAATGGTTTTTCAGTTAGTCAAAACAGCTGCTTATGATCAAGCACACTCAGGTCGTTATACAGGACATGTATTAATGAGTGTTAAAGGTCCTGACTTTGGTTATCAGTTGATATACGATGTGGCTTTAACCATCATAATATATCAAGCCCCAAGCATTACAATGCCAGATAATGGTAATATCATTGAGCAAACCAATAAAGCGTTAAGTGCTACGGTTCAGGGCGATACAAGCGCACCAGATCAGACTCTTAGCTACCATTGGCAGGCATCAAATGCTCATGTCATAATCAATAATGCGAATCAATTAAACGCAAGCTTTGATGTGCCAGCTTATCATGCTAATGGTAACAATCAATATACATTCACTTTAACGGTGACAAATGCTTATGGCAAATCATCAACTGGGCAGGTGACCTATCAAGTAACCCCTAATGATGATTTTTTACCGACAGTTAGTATTAGTGGTGTGAGCGGTATTATAGAGTCTCATGAGCTTACCTTAAATGCTGGCGCACAAGCTAAAGGTGGGCGAAGTATAAGCCATTATACTTGGCATATTCCCTCGTCTTGGCAAATCATTAGTGGTGCTGATCAAGAGCAGGTTACCATTAAAGCACCTCAATATAAATCAGCAGGGCAAAGTGCTAATATCTCTGTAGAGGTGACAGATAGTGAAGGTTTTAAAGCAAATGCACAGCATTCAATCGCAATTAAACCAGATCCCGCACTAGCGCCAAATGTTACTTTGGGCGCAGATCAGGATATTCTTGAAGGTCAGGATACGCGTTTAAATGCGCAAGCAAGCGCCGGAAAAGGGCGCAGTATCCCGAGTAATAATTATTATTGGAGTGCGAGCTGTGGTAATTGTTTAAGTGCGGGCAATGTCTATAATCCAGTGTTTACAGCACCAGCTTATAGCTCTCACCACTCCAACAATTATAGTATATCTGTAGAAGTTGAAGATAGCGCTGGTGTGAGAAGTAAACCAGCAGTTGTAAGTTATAAAGTCAAAGATAAGAGCAATTTACTAATAGTGACCCATATGGAGATTACGACAAATGGTGCTTTAGCAAGTGGATATCCCATTTTTGCTAATGGGCTACATGAAGCGCCTATTTATATGAAGCTAACATTTGAATCTGGTTCAAAAAGGTTGACGCCTCAAGAAATAACAGATCATGTTACGTTATATAATTATGATACGGACACCAAACTGTATTGGAAGAGTTCAAGCTCTGACAATGGATATATGGGGGCGTTTTATTGGAATGTGGATAATGGATTTAATTTAGCGATGCCAGAGTTTAAAGGAGCTTCTGATCAAACAAATAATAATGGTGATAGTGAGATCGGTATAGATTATTTTATGACAAAGCAAGTGGGGTCTTATGCTGTTTGCGGGAGAATTACTCAATTTGATGGGAAAGTAATATCAACATGTAAGGATGGGACTAACAAACCTTTATATATTAACGCGATACCCTCAAAACACTATCAATCAGATCAGTTCTTTACTCGGGCGAATTATACTACATATTATAGTTGGACCGCTGGATTGTGTTGGATGTATAACATTAATGAGTTTAGATTAATAGATTCGTTACAAAAATCTGGATATTTATTGCATGCAATGACTGATGTGACAGGAAGAAATGCTATGGATTGGAATCTTGGTGGCTCCAATTATAATATTGCTGAAGGAATGGGAGGGGTCAATAATGGCTTAACTAACTCTACGAATTATGGTGAAGGTGCATTGAGTGATAAAACACAAGTACGATATCATGATAGCAGCTCTTGGCTTACCTTATATAATGCACACATCTATGATAAAGGGGAAAAATTCTATAGCAAAGGAGTTAATGGTGTGTTTTATATAGCTACGTGGCATGGACCAGGTGGTAGTGGAAATTGGGGTGCTGCTCAATCACACAAATTAAGTGGCAGTGATAATTTTGGGAATCCTATTAATGTATGGTTAAATGTATGTGCAGGTTCTTATGGTTATGATGGAAAATGCAATCAAAATTAAAGCGTATAACTTGATTTTCTATTGCTTGGGAATGAGGGTTTTTAAGAGGGGTAACACAAGATGACTACAACAAAAAAATAGCAATAGCTGAAACTGCCATAACAGATATGGCACAGATACCACCAATAGTCCAAATTACTTTCATCTCAGGTTTTGTCATTTTTTGATTAAGGTCGCTATTTGATCTTAATATACTCCATGCATAATAGTGCATTACACTTTTCTCCTTTTTTATTAATTTATAAATGCCATATGTTGTTTGTAGCTGCATATGCCATCAAGCACATAAGCAATTCATGGGCTTGATGGGGGCAGTGCTAAGATAGCCAAAAACCGATAAATGGTTAACAGGGAAAAACCCTAAGATATAACTATTGAGTACTTTTACTAGTTATTTAAAATTTTTTAAGTGATTAGAGTTTTATTAAACCAATGATGGGTTGAAAATAAAAAAGGATAAAAGGAAACTATGATGAAAAAATCTATCTTAATGCTTAGTTTGTTATGTAGTGGTCTGTCATATGCGGAATATCATATTGAGTTTATTAATAATACAAATAGAGCATTAAAAGCGCAGTCTTCTTTCAATACAGGTGCATCATCACAAGCAATTTCTACTAATGCATACAAGGGATATGGTAATGATATCTCACCTTATGGATATGCACCTTTGTTTGATATCAACTATAACAAAGGGATTAAAAATGGTCAGACATATTGTTTTGTCAGCACATTAACGGATCTAAGTCATCAAAAAGCATTTAATCGCATTGATTTTAATCTGTGTGTTAGAGGGGATTGGATTGGCTCTAGTGTTATGTCTTCTGATAGTGCAGTGTACACAGATGATGGGCGTAGCAAAATAACATTTTTTGATCATAAACCAACACCGAGTAATTTCCCTTATAATACTCAGCTTATCAGCAAAAAAGAGATATTTACACATGATGGACAAGCTTTTAATTTGTATGTAGGCATTGTACATCACGGCGCTAGTGTGCAAAGTACCGATGATATTTTCTTTGTGCTTGATGCGCCACAGCTAGCATTGGCATCTGAAGTTAATGAAGAAGCTAATGTATTAAACGTTTTAACCTATAATGTGCAGTTAAACCCTTTTTACTTTGCCGTAGGGAATACACGTATGAATATGGCTAGTAAAAGGGCAGTGATTATCCCGACTAAAATCCAGCATTATGATGTTGTTGTTGCTGAGGAGTTGTTTGACAAATCACATCGTGAGCACTTTATTGCCGCAATGAGCAAATCTTATCCTTACCATTATGGTCCAGTTTACCCCAGTGAGGTTGATCCAAGGTTAACCAGTGGTGTGGTTATATTTAGCCGTTGGCCAATTGTGCAAAACGATGCACTGATCTATAGTGATTGTACTGGCTCAGATTGTGGTGCTCACAAGGCGATTCAGTGGGTTAAAATCAGTAAAAAAGGTAAGCTTTACAATGTTTTTGGTACGCATACTCAAGCATGGAATGATGAAAAGGCGATTGCCGCACGAGATCGACAATTTCAACAAATATATAGCTTTATTCAAAGTAGAAATATTCCAAATACTGATCCAGTATTATTGGCAGGAGACCTAAATATAAACTGGTGGGAAAAAGGTAAAGTGCAGTATAATCGCAATATCATGCCGCATGTATTGCAAGCAGTACATTGGATTAATCAAGCCTTAGTACCTTACTCATCTGACTTCACTAAGAATAAGATGAATACCGATGACTCCCGTGAAATGTTGGATTATGTTTTAGCAATCAAGGATTACGAGCAGCCAATAACACAAACCTCACAAATTTTGGTGTTAAGGGCGCCAGATGAGAATGCGATGTATGATGGTGGGCTTAAAGTGCCGTATGCACCTTATGGGATGCTTGATTTATCGGATCACTTTGCCCTAGAAAGCCAGCTTGTTTATTAATGATTTTATAATTTCCTAAATATCAGACTAATAGAAGTAGTTTCTCAGAATTTCTCAGGAGAGAGCAATAGGGGGGTAATAGTAAATAAGATATCGTTATAAAAGGAGAGTGGAAATGATAAGGAATATGGCATTAATTACATTAGCAATGATCTCAGGTATAAGTATTAGCAATGCGACTGAGCTTATTAAACAATATCAAACGATCAGTCATCATATAGAGGGTGATCAAACTAATATCATGCAGTCCAAATCACTTGTGGGCAGCCCACTGGCGGTGATTGACTATGCTGAGCTTGGTGTTGGTGTCATGCCGCTAGATAATGCATTAGCGGCGGTTAATTGTATCGAGTTACCCAAAGATGATGAGGTTTCTTTTGGTGTTTCTGAGGGGAGTCTGAGCTTGAAGTTTATAAAAGAAGAACAAGAGCTTGCCCAGGAGCTTAATATCAACTCAACAATTAAAGGTAATTACGGATTACTATCAGGCAGTTTGCAGGCTTCCTATTTGAGTTCACAGCAAAACAAAAGTAATGCATTAAGGCTTACTTTTTTATCAAAAACCTATCGCAAAGTGCGTTTAAATTCACGCGTGAAACTCAATCAAGATGGTCAGATGTATCGCCAGACACCGCAGTTATTTGCAAAGCGTTGTGGTAGTAGCCTTGTCGTTGGGCAGTCATTAGGTTCATATTTGTTAGCGTCAATCAATATTGATATGGAATCTTCTGTTGCTATGAGTGAGTTTAAATCGCAACTTAATATCAGCTATGCCACCTTTGTTGATGCATTGATGAGTGTTAAAGCAGCATCAAAAAATCTTGGTCTTAAGACGAGCATTAGCATTACGATTAAGCAAGTTGGCGGCAATCCATCATCAATTAATTCGATTCTAAATAAAGCGGGCGTTAAAGACGGATTTTTATATTGTAATGCCGATAACATGGATAAGTGTATTGGGGTTGCCAATGCGATTATGGAGTATATTGCTGATGATAAAGCAACCACGGGTTATTCGTATCAGTTACAGCAAATTGACAAAGCAAAAACGTATTCACAGTTAAAATCAGCTGGTGCAGTTAATATCGGGTTACCTTCAGAGATTGACAGTAGTAGTATTGTTGAGGATGCCAAAGCACCAGAGTATTTTGATGAGAAATCAAAAAAGCTCTTTGATTTATACAATGCGCAGGCAAGCATTTATTCGGCAGCACAAAGTTTATCAAATCTCACAGAGGATGGTAGTGATCTGCGTCGCATATTGACCCATTTTAAAGAGATTGCCAAAACTAATATGACGACCATTGAGCACAATTTAAATCAATGTATGGGTGAATCAGGTTTTGATCATTGTAATGCAGATGTGAAGCTTGCCGCATATGATAAGTCCTCCCTTAGTGCGCTAGAGCTATTTAAGCATGTCGGTGTGTTAAAAAATAACTTCAAACAATATGCACTTTATCCATGGACATCATTACTACCAAGTAATCAAAGCTGGATTGTGGCCGTGAAAAATTCTGTTGATCAAGCCGATGCAAGTGCTCAAAAACGAGTGTTATTATCCGGGGATTTTGGTACACAGAGTAATTATATTTATCAAGGGATCGCACCTGTTGCTAAGCTTGGCAAACGTTATGATAACCAAGATTTCTATGCGCAGAATGCAGATGAATTTAATTTCAATGGTCATTATTACTATTTAACCTTTGATCAGTTATCACAAGATGGTTTGCAATTTGAGGCGCCAAGCTTGGGTATCAATGGTCTTCCAACAAAGAGTGCCACGGTTTATTTATGGGATCCTTACAATACTTATGGCTATGGAGGACTGCTATCATTTAATTATCACTACATCAAAAACAATAGTGATTATCAGGATATTATCGAGCATATCGTTAGTTAAGGAGAACAAAATGAAGATGAAATATATATATAGTTTAGGCTGTTTGTTACCTGTGACAGCCTTGGCAAATGTTGGTATTGATGTCACGGTTAAAAACAATTGCGTTAACCCGATTGAGGTGACGGCAAAAGAAACGCATTTAAAAAAAGTTATTGCGCAAGATAGTGAGGTGTCATTAGGGCAGATCGCAACAGCAAGTTATAATTCACCACCGTTAAATGAAGAAATTACGGTTAAAGAATCAGGGGATTCCATTGTCAATATTATCGGCAAAATCCGCTTGACATTAACGCCAGGGCTGTGGACTAATACCATGTATGTTGCCCCTTTACAAGGTGCGCTGACGATGTCTGTTTATGATTGGTGGACAGAAAATCTCAATGAGACATCAACTTGGTGGAACCGTCCAAGTGGCACGCCAAAAGTACGCATCAATGTTTGTTAAAACCTAGGAAGGAGTCATATATGTTTCGTACAAATGAAAAATCATTATCAGCCGTTATGGCATTATCTTTAATCGGATGTGCAGCACTAAGCAATGCAGATGCAAGATCAGAATTATTCTTAGAGAATAATTGCCCTTATCCAGTGACTTTTAAGTTAGATGGCGATAATGCCGGATCAAGTTTCAGTACAGAAATTTTACCCAATCAATATTACTTAGCGGGTAGATATACCAATAGCAATACGTTTAGTCATACGACTTCAGATATTCATATATCTTTTGTGCCTTCTATAGATGCCAAGGCGCGATCCGGTAGCGTTCAATACTTGTTAAGTAATGATTGGACAAGCAATAATGCAATCTTTAAGAAGCTCAATGGTGAGATTGAGGTTGAACATGGTAATCTTGCTCAGGATTATCAAAAATCATGGCATAGCTATACCTTGTCAGGTAACTATAATATTCCAAGCTTTACCGTGTCCGCTTGCTCAAGTGCATTAGCTATCAAGGGAAGTGCGCTTGAACATGTCAATCGTGTCTTAATTTTTGGCGATAGTTTAAGTGATCAAGGCAATATTTATAAGTTCTCAGGCGGATTAATTCCAAAATCTATCCCTTACTATACTGGCATGTTTTCTAATGGCAATGTATGGGCAGTGCAGCTTAAAAATATGCTTAAGCCTTATGGCGTTGAAGTGAGCAACTACTCGGTTGGTGGTGCCACGGTTGTATTGTCACCAAGCTGGGCGAGCCTTGGCTTACCTTATAATCTAGCGGCAGAAGTTAAACTGTATCAGTTAGATAAGCAAAGCTGGCCGCAAGGTGAGAATAAACTGGCAATCTTCTTTATTGGTGCCAATGATTATCTTACAGCTGATAAATCGATGAGCAAAGAAGCAATGGATCATGCGGTGAGTCAGGTTGTTGGTAAGATTATTTCCTCAATTGGCGAAGTTGGTGCAGATAATGCATTAATTATTGGATTGCCAAATTTAGCATTAACCATTGAATCAAAAGAGTTGGGCAATGAGGCTGTGTTAAGTTATATGAGCAACCTACACAACACTTTATTAAAGCAGTTTGCAGCATCTCAAAGCAATGTTAAATTTATTGGTATTGATGCGATGTTTGAATCAATGTTAAAAGACCCAGAGCAGTTCAATCAAACCTATCATACGCGACTAGATCCCAAGGTGATAGGGCAATCTTGTTGGCAAGGTGGGTATTTTGCAACACATTTAAATGCCAAATCTGAGGATCCAAATGCTTTTTATCGAATGCTGCTCATGAAAAATGCAACAGGTGAAAACAATCTAGAGTACATTAATAAAGTACCGTTATCTGCTGATATCAAAGCAGCGATTATGGCTTCAACCAGTGGACAAATGTGTAATGACCCGTGGCGCTATGCTTTCTGGGATCATGCTCATCCAACGTATCAGGTACAAAAAGCACTGTATCAGTATGTAATGCATCAGATTGGGGTTAAATAACTTGAGAATAATGCTTATCAGGCTTTTTATCCATACTTGCCTAATGCTAAGCAAGAAGGCTAGCTAGCCTTTTATTTAGCAATGTATTGCGATTCAAGTAATAATAATTTTGGCAAACCAAACCAGCAGAAGATTGAGCAATGGAGCCACAGTAAGCTTAACTGGCATCATGCTAAAAATGCACATCAAAAATCAATGATTACTTTGGTTTTGATGTGATGGATTTGTTTTAATGAGCATGCTTTAAATTAGTCGGAATCGCGCTTTATTAAGCGTGAATTGATGATAAAATTTTAAAACAGGGTTTATATCATTATTAGTTTTTTTCATTTGGCTATAAATTAATTGAGCTTGTTCATAAGATGGCTCCTCACCAAAATCCATGTTTACACTATTTAATCTTGCTGCAGTATGAATCCATTGGATGTTATTGGCAATGTTATTACCTATGTTTTGTCCCCTAAAAATACAATATTCAAGTAAGCAAGATGGCAAGTTTTGGCTCGAGATAAAGGCATTAAACTGTTGGGGATCAGGAATGACAAGTGTATCTTTTTTCTTGACGCGTATCAGCACAATATCATTACCTTGAAGATGGTTTGTTGCATAGGTGAAAAAATTATCTTTTAATCCGCATAGATCAAAAAAATATATATGCGAGGAACACATATAAACCTCTGCATTCCAGTTTAATTTAGCTAAGACCATACAAGCTGAAGTAAACATTGAGGTAGGGTTATCAAATATTAAGGCTTGTAATATACTTTTGCGCTGTTTATTTGCTTGAATCATTTCATACAAAGCCATGGTGCTAATGCTGGCATATTTAATTTTATTTTTTTCAATTATGGAAAGGGTGTCAAATGCTAATTGAAAGTTCTCAAATGAATCAGTAGGAAGTTGGTAAAAAATAGTTAAATTAATTGGTTTTTTCCTGTGTTGTCTGGTATGTATTTGTTTATTGATAATGGTTTGTTTAATGTCATTTTTAAATGCACAATTAAGATCTGCTACAAAGTCTGAGCAATATAGCCCATCTTTTGCTAAATTTTGCAGATTTAAGTCGTAGGTTTGATAGTTTTTAACCATCCTATCAAATATAGGGTTGTTAATAAATTCAGATACTTTATGACTTAGCTCATTTGTTGGGATATCTGCATCCATAAGCATTTGACTGCATTCTTTCAATAATCGATTATAGCTTTCTTGAATTCGCCTAGTTTTACCCTCAGCCAACGCACCATTTTCATTTTCATGAAGTTTGAAAGTGCGATTGTATGACGTAGTAAGTCCAGAGTGTTCTATGAATTCTCTAAATGTAGATAAGCGAGTAATATGATAGTAGTACGCATCACGAGTCTTTTTATCTTCTGTGCAGTGTAGCCATTCCGGTGAAATCTTTTTATAATTAAATGGCATAAATAACCTCTCAAAAATTTAAATAAGCTGCGGGTTTTATAGTGGCAGGACAACAGTCAGAATCAATATTTTGCTTCTTTTTTGGTTTTATAATAACTAGTGATTTTCCTAATGTTTTTAGGTTGTAGATTGATGTTGATACACTCCATTTGTTAAACATGGGTAACTTCTATTATATTATGATTTAATGAGTCATTTTTTGCACAGATCAATTTTTAGTTCGGTAACTTTTAATTTGATTCAATTCGAATGACATAAAAATCAAAACTAAGCTCGAAAATCACTGGTGCCTACGTCAAAAGTAAGTTAAAATGCGCCCGTTTTTGTGTTTAGCACAAATTCTAGAGCAACAATAATTAATATAAAAAATTTGGAGAATAGTAATGGTCGTAATTCGTATGGCTAGAGGCGGCGCTAAGAAGCGTCCTTTTTATAGAATCGTGGTAACAGACAGCCGTAAAGCGCGTGATGGTCGCCCTATCGAGCGCGTTGGTTTCTTTAATCCATTGGCAAAAGAACATGAAGAGAAAGTACGTGTTGATCTTGAGCGTGTTGACTACTGGTTAGGCACAGGTGCTAAGATGTCTGATCGTGTAACTTCTATCGTTAAAGAAGCGCGTAAAGCAACAGTACAAGCTTAAGTATAAAAGCCAAAGCACGCTTAAGTGTTTAATTAAGTTTTTAAGAAACGCCAATCACGCTCGTATCGTTGATTGGCGTTTTTGTTTTATGTATTTTATTTGTTTTAAAACTGATTGCGTAATAAGGTTGTTAACATGTCACAACAAGATAATGTACAAAGTGATGAGATGATCGTCATTGCCAAAGTAGGTGCAACATATCGCTTAAAAGGCGAGTTAAAGCTATATGTCTTAAGTGATTCGATTGAAACGGCGTTGTCTTATGGTCAATGGTATATCAAAAAAGCAAGTGATCGCACGTGGGCAGTGTTAACAGGTGAGTCTGTCAGTCGCATCGGTGATAAGATTATAATTCAATTTGCTGATGCCAATGTTAAAGAGATTGCAGCGAAATATACCAATGCTTTAATTGCTGTGCCAAGATCGGTGTTAAAAGAGACAGCAGACGATGAATACTACTGGGTAGACTTAATCGGTATGCAGGTTGTCAACAAAGAAGGGCAGTCATTTGGCAAGGTTGATGATATTTTAGATACAGGTGCCAATGAGGTGCTTTGTTGCAAACATAAAGATCAATCGTATTTAATCCCTTTTGTGAATGACTATGTTATTGAGGTCAATAAGGATCAGAAGCTAATAACCGTTGATTGGCAATACGACTATTAAGAGAAAGCACAATGATTGACTTTGCAGCGATTACGATATTTCCTCAAATGTTTGATGCGATTACCCAGTATGGTGTTTCAGCTCGCGCATTTCAGCTTGAAAAAGCGAGGCTTATGACCATCAATCCACGTCAGTTCGCAACCAATCGATATCAGACGATTGATGATCGCCCCTTTGGTGGTGGGCCAGGTATGGTAATGATGTATGATCCACTGCAAAAAGCCATTCTTGAAGCCAAAAAAAGATTGAACAAACCCGCTAAAGTTGTATACTTGTCGCCGCAAGGAAAACCCTTAACTCAAAACTTAGTTAAAGAGTTTGCTTGTGAAGATGCTTTAATCTTGCTTTGTGGTCGTTATGAAGGTATCGATGAACGTTTGATTAAGCGTCATGTTGATGAAGAAGTTTCAATAGGTGATTATGTCTTAAGCGGTGGCGAGCTACCGGCGATGGCATTGATTGATAGCATCGTGCGTTTATTGCCTGGTGTGTTAAATGATCAAGCGTCAGCTGTTGAGGATTCATTTTACGATGGTTTATTAGATTGTCCGCATTACACACGCCCTGCAACACATGTCGATGCAGGTGATGTACCCGCGGTACTGTTATCTGGAGATCATCAAAAAATTCATCAATGGCGACATCAACAAAAGTTAAAACGTACTTTTTTGCGACGTAAAGAATTGATTGAGTGCCTATGTCTATCGAATGAAGATAAGCAATATCTTGAGCAATTAGCGCAAGATGAAAAATAATAAATGTGATAGAGAATGCACAATTAGGAGAAAAAAATGAAGAATAAATACTTAGAAATGGTTGAAAATTCACAACTACGTACTGACTTACCAACGTTTTATCCTGGTGATTCAGTAACGGTTAATGTATGGGTAAAAGAAGGTGATAAGGCGCGTATTCAGGCGTTTAAAGGCTTCGTACTTGCGATTAAAAATCGTGGTATCAACTCAGCCTTTACTGTACGTAAAATGTCATCTGGTGAAGGCGTTGAGCGTACATTTCAAACACACAGCCCAATTATTGACAGTGTTGTTGTTGAAAGACGTGCTAAAGTTCGTCGCGCTAAGCTTTACTACATGCGTGGCTTGACTGGTAAAGCCGCAAGAATCAAAGAAAAAGTATAATTTTCGAGGTTGGCATCGCCAACCTTTTTTGTTTTTATATTTTATGCAGTCAAATTTTGACATCATTAATCAATTTATCGATGATATCTGGCTAAGTGAAGGCTTAAGCCAAAATACTTTATCCTCCTATAAAACGGATTTAAATCATCTGCTTAAATTCTATCAAAAGCATGATGTAGTTAATCTGAAACTTTCAGAGCTACAAGTCTTTTTAGCCAAGCGTTTAAATGAGGGCTATAGCGCCCGATCTAATGCGCGGATGATTTCAACCTTACATAAATTTTACGGCTGGTGTTATGCGCAGCAAAAGATTACAACAGATCCAACACAGAAGTTAATATTACCGAAATTACCGAAAAGTCTACCTAAAGATCTATCTGAAGAAGATGTTGAGAAATTGCTAGATGCACCTGATTTAACAACAGATATCGGCATTCGCGATAAGGCACTATTAGAGCTTATTTATGCCACAGGATTGCGCGTGAGTGAGTTGGTTAATTTAACCTTGGATGATGTTAATTTACGCCAAGGTGTTGTGCGCGTGATGGGTAAAGGCTCAAAAGAGCGATTAGTGCCAACTGGTGAATATGCTTTGGAGTATTTACATAAGTACATTGATGAAGTGCGTGATGGTTGGCTACAGGGCTTAAAGCTTGATAAATTATTTGTATCGCATCATCGAAAAGGTATTACCCGTCAGACTTTTTGGCACCGTATTAAGTTTTACGCTGATCTTGTCGGCATCAAAAAAGAGATTTCACCACATACCTTGCGTCATGCGTTTGCGACACACCTGTTAACTCATGGTGCGGATTTGCGCTCAGTGCAAATGCTGTTAGGACATAGTAGTGTATCGACAACGACGATTTATACGCATATCTCACAAGTGCGATTAATGAATTTATATAAAGAGCATCACCCGCGTGCTTAACTTGTTTAAATAATTGGGAAAAAGAAAAGTAGCATGTATGGACTGCAGTTATATTTGCTCAAAAGCACGTACCCTGAGCGCAAGTCGAAGGGTGTGCGTATAAAGGCTTCGACTTATGCTCAGCCAACGCTTACGTAGTAGATAATAAGCATTTATTAAACTTCGTTTGTATTAAGATGTGATGCCTCAAGTAATTTGCGTACTTTAACAATTTTAACCCAATAGATAATATAGATCACCATGCAAGCCACAGATGCAAACGGCGATATGATTGGGATAAAGGTAACAATGGGTAGTATCACCAAAGCTAGCCCCAAGATAAATAAAGTATCACCTCGTAGTTTAATGGTCATATCTTGATATTTTTTAAGTGCGTTGCCAACACCAAAGGGTAAGACGATCCACTGGAAAATATAACCGACGATTGGAATAAGAAAAAGCCAAGCAAACCATGGCTTGGTGACTTGCTTATCCTTATCGATGATTTTTAAGAGCCTATAAACGCTCCATGAAAAGGCAATCGAAAAAATATAGAAAACAACGATCATAATAAGTAGTGCAATGCCCATGCCTAAAATGGCATGTGGATCGCTTGATAAAGTAGTGGTTTGGGTAGTAATGCTGGTAATGCTTTCCTGACTCATCGTATGTTAGCTCCATGTGTTTTTAAATAGTTATTGCATTGCAAGTATGGCAAAGTCTTGCTATTTTTCAAATTGCATCTAGCTTTAAAAGCTTAATATTTTCATTATGATCGATATGAATATAACTTCCTGTAGTAAACCAGTCACCTAAAACATAACGTGTATAGTTTTTTTCATGATGCGTATTAAACAAATGGGTATGCCCATGAATTAATAACTTATTATCATCTAAATATCGTTTTATGCCTTTTGGCGTTACATCGATTATTTTGTATTTTTTGTTTTTCTGTTTGCTTTTAGCGCGAATTTTTTGTGCGATGCGTTGGCGTGTTTTTACTGATAGAGACAGATAAAGTTTTTTAACCAATGGATTGCGGGCAATATAGCGAAAAATTTGATAGCTTTTATCATCAGTGCATAATAAGTCACCATGCATGAGTACGATGTCTTGATGTTTTAATTGCAAAAGATAAGGATCGTTAATAAGCGTGACTTTTGATTTTTGTGCAAAGGTTTTGCCAATTAAAAAGTCACGATTGCCATGCATGAAATAAATCGTTAAACCTTTCTCATGCGCATCAAGAAGTGCCTTGATAATAGCTTCTTGCATATGGCTTATTACATCATCACCAACCCAGTAATCAAAAAAATCACCCAAGATAAAAAGGGCATTACCTTCGTGGCTAATGTTGTTTAAAAACGTCTTAAACAAATCAATAGTTTGTGGCCGTGATTCATTTAAATGCAAGTCAGCAATAATGTAGTAATTCGTTATCATCATAAAGCGAAAGCTTAGTCATGTACAAATCATAAAGGTTCTTGAGTCACTTGGTAAGTGCTTTTTTAGATTTGCATTATTTTTGTTTAGAAACTTTGAAAAAGGTGTATACGCACCACAAACCATTTTACAGTCGAGAGGTTAAATTAATTGACGGCACAAGCCTCATGATGGCAGATAGCAAGGTAAGTCAAGAAATATGATTTGAAATTGCGTTTAACTCATTGAGCAGCATTTCAGGGGATTGCATTACCAAGAGCTGCACTGACTGTTTATCTAGAGTAATACAACCATCAATACCAAGCGTAAATAGCGTGCTTGTATTAACTTTATCAGCCGTTTTTAGTTCGATATTAAGGCGCGTTAATGAACACATGCTGACATTAACAATATTATCATTGCCACCCAGTGCGTTAACAATTGCATCGATGTCATAGTACTTGGTGTCTTCGGTCACTGTTTTTACGGTTTTTGCAGTTGTCTCGGTGTGATTGCCTAGTATATCTTGGGATATGCTTATAAATGAGATATCAGCAGAATGAGGTAACGCTTCATTCATCTCACCTGCGATTAAATCCGCCTCAGGTCCTAGGATCACTTGAACGGTTTTACTATCAGGCACAACAATGCCGCGTGCACCGAGCTTCTTCAGCAATGCTTGATTGATGTTACTACTGTCTTTGACTTGTAAGCGTAAGCGTGTTGTACATGCATCGATATTATCTAAGTTGTTTTTACCACCTAAAGCACCAATAAAGTTAAGCGCACGTGAATCGGTTAACTGTGGAGCTTCCTTTTCATCTTCTTCAACCACTTCATCGACCTCGCGACCGATCGTTAGCAGGTTAAATTTCTTAATAAAGAAACTAAATAAGAAGTAATAAACAACAGCAGTCACCGCACCCACAGGTAGCAATAACCACGGATGTGTATCCATCTTAAAGAAAAGCACATAGTCAATGAGTCCTGCTGAAAAGGTAAACCCGAGTTTGACACCTAGCACATACATAACAACCATTGAGATACCAGTGAGTAATGCATGTATCAGGTATAAAACAGGTGCTAAAAACATAAAGCTATATTCAATCGGCTCGGTCACCCCAGTTAAAAAGGCAGTTAAGGCGATAGAAAATAACATACCAGCAACAGCCTTTTGCTTATGGCTATGCGCATGGCGATACATCGCAAAGCAAGCTGCAGGCAAGCCAAACATCATGATTGGGAAGAAGCCTGCCATAAACGCACCCGCTGTTGGGTCCCCTGCCATAAAGCGTGCAATATCACCATGAACAACCCCTGCAGCACCATGAAATGAACCAAATTGAAACCACACGAGGTTGTTTAAGATATGATGCAAACCAAACATCAATAAAATACGGTTAAAAACACCATATAAAAACAAACCAATCGAGCCTGAACCAATTAACCAATTACCAAAGGCATTGATAGCGTCTTGAATTGGTGGCCAAATAAACCCAAAGAGAAATCCCAGTAATACTGCAGTAAGTCCTGTAATAATCGGCACAAAGCGTTTACCACCAAAAAATGCGAGGTATTCGGGGAGTTTGATTTCATAAAAGCGGTTATAAAGCATACCAGCAACAATACCGATGACAATACCACCAAGCACACCGGTATTAACGCCGGTATCAATGGTATTGATAACACTATTCATAATAAAGAAGCCAACGACAGCAGCAAGGGCGGCGGCACCATGGTTCTTCTTAGCAAAGCCCAAGGCTACACCCACAGCAAATAAAAGTGGTAAGTGAGCAAAGATTGCATTACCAGCATCAGCAATGGCTTTGATGTTGAGTAGATCGGGTTGTCCAAATCGCAGTAAAATACCGGCAACAGGTAATACTGCAATTGGCAGCATTAAAGCGCGACCAAGTTGTTGCAAATTTTGAAAGTTAAATTTCTTAGCCATTAGTTTTCCCCCTCATTGAAACTAATTTGTTGACGCACAAGTGCTCTTACAGCTTCAGCTGAGTCAAGTGTCAAAGCGTGTTGCGCTAACTTTTGGCAATCAGCCAAGTTAAGTCCACGAATCAAAGCTTTGTTCTCAGCAAGCATATTGCTGCGCATTGATAAATGATCAATGCCTAGGCCAATAAGTATCGCAAGTGCTTCTTGATCTGCAGCCATTAAGCCGCAAATGGAAAGCTTAGTATTGTGCTTTTGTACAGCAATATTGACCATATTAATAGCGTGAATAACAGCAGGATGCAAATGATCAATCTCAGCGGCAAGCGCATCATGCTCGCGATCCATTGCTAAAAGATATTGTGTCAAGTCATTGGTGCCAATTGACATAAAATCAACTTCTTTGGCAAATAGCTCAGCTTGAAAAACAACACTTGGCACTTCTACCATAATGCCCAAGGGCTGCTTTATGCTAATACCAAGTTTCAGACGTTCTTCTTCATAGATGGTTTTGACCTGACGAAACTCAGCAATATTTGTAATCATTGGCAGCATAATATGTGCGTTTGGATTTTGTGTGCGAATGATTGCACGCAATTGTGTGCGTAGAATCTCGGGGTGCTTCAAGCATAAGCGTATGCCGCGAACACCTAAAAAGGGGTTCATCTCATGTGGCATATTTAAATAATCGATTTGTTTGTCGCCACCTGCGTCTAAGGTGCGAATAATAATAGGTGTGTCATTGGTTGCATCTAATACTTCATTATAAATACTTAATTGCTCATCTTCAGTTGGTGCTGATACGCGGTCATAGAAAATAAATTCGCTTCTAAAGAGTCCAACACCTTCAGCCCCTGATTGCGCGAAGTTGAGACATCCTTCAGGTGATTTGATATTCATATAACAATGGATTGTATGTTCATCCTTTGTTTTAGCCGGTTCTGTTGCTTTAGCGCGTATTACTGCTAAGGTATCATTTAAAGTAGCAATCTTAGCTTGATATTGCGTTACTGTATCAAGATCAGGATTAATAAGGGCATAACCATCCGTTGCATTTAAGATAACGTCTTGAGCACAGTGGTTAAATAAACTGCTATCTACTTGGATTAACAAAGGCAGGTTGTTGTTATTAGCAATAATTGCAACATGAGAGGTACGTCCGCCTTTAGTTGAAATAAAGCCTATGACATTTTGATCTGCCTCTAAAATATCCGATAAGGTAAACTCATCTGCGATAAGAATGGTTGGCTTGGTATAGTGTATTTTAGTCGGTGAGCTATTGGTCAGTAGATAGAGTACTTGTTTGCGAATATCTTTTAAGTCGGCAACACGTTCTTGCAGTAGGGTGCTTTGTGTCTTCTCTAAAATGGTGATTGATTCTAAAATTGCATGATCCCATGCATATTCTGCTGTTTTGCCTTGAGCTAGAAATTGAGTGACGCTGTTATTAATATTTGCATCATTTAAAAGTTCTATATGCGCGCCAAGCATTGCATGCTTTGCTTTATCATGTGCATAAGTAGTCATTTGTGCTGATAGTTGCTTCTCATGTGTTTCTTTCGCTAATGTAAAGCGCTTAAGCTCTTGTGATTCTGGCTCATTTGTCTCATCGGCATAGTTAAAGTGCTCTTCATTAATCTGCTGTAACTGACCAATAACAAGCCCTTTAGCAGCGGAGATACCAAGGTATTGATTACCGTTAACTTTAGCCTGATTAAGTTCAGATTGTGTGGGTTGTACTTCGGCTATGTGATCATCGACAAAGTTAACAAGTGCATGTTCTAATGCGCAAGCTGCTTTTTCCGCATCTTCACCGCTGACAGTCAATGTGATTTTGTCATTGAATTGCACATTTAGTCCCATCAAAGCGACAAGACTTTTAACATCAGCACTGATATCACCTTTATATATCACTGCAGTAGCATCAAATGATTTTAAAGTATGTGCTAATAATGCCGCGGGGCGTGCATGCAGGCCATGTGGGTTGTTGATAATAATACTACGTGTCACAAAAATCTGCTCTTGTGTCTTTGGTAATGGCTTATTACTATCATTATGTGCTGTGCTATCTAAGGTAATAATGGGCGTTTGAGCCGAGCATCTTCCTTTTATCTTCAATAAAAGATCATCTTCTTGATAATCAGTAATAATCACCGGTGTAATTAAAGATTTAACTTTTTTACTTATGGTGGATAGATCAAAGCTAAGTAGCAGTGTGTTGATATCAACTTGATCATTGATTGATACATGTAGATCAATTCCTTGACCACTAAGGGCAACACTCTCAAGCCCTAAGTGAATAAGGACATCATAGCCTGATTCAGTAGCAATGGTAATGGCGTGCTTGGTCTTAGCTATATTTTTAACAATGCCTTTTACTGGCGAGTAGATATTTTGATCCAAAGGCTCAATTGCAAAGCCATTACCAACCATTTTTTGTGCAAATACTGGATCTGGTACTTGATCTAATTCAACAATAAACCCATTAACGGGCGCGTATAATGTTAATCCCATTGTCTATCCCTCACTCTCATTTTTTTTATACCCCGTAATTTTACTTGGCTTTGTACTAACTGGAATTACGCAATTTTTTCTACCTCAACACCCCGACTCGCAAGCTTAAGCATCTCTCTTGCAAAGAGAGGTGCTAGCCGTAGACTGTCAGGGTGTTTATTAAAATTATAGTTTTTTCTAAAGCGCGTAACTTTAATTACTAACATTTCACAATGTTTAGCCAAATCAAAAGTAGCTATAAAATACATCTTATGTAGTTTATTTTCAATAAATATGTATTATTTACTGTGATGTATACCATGGGTGTAGTATTAAGTATGGATGTGAATTCTGGCTATGACCATATTCTTGCGATTGTGTAAGCATTGGCTGAGCGTCAGTCGAAACCTTTATGAAGTGTGAACCACTTCGACGGATGCTCAGTGCATCGCTTCAATTTACGCTCAGGGTACGGTGAGAGCACTTAATGGGTGAATATTAGTCTTAGCCTGAACCCTTTCGTACTGTTTAGCTTTCATTGATTGCTAAACGTATGCGGACAAGCAATCCATTGGGTTGTAAGTTTTTAAAACTAAGCTCCCCGGAATTAAACTCAATAGCCACTCGAGTAATAGCCAGCCCCAAACCATGACCATCAATATTTTGATGGGCGTCGTGTTGCGCACGTGTAAATGCGCGAGCAATATTTTGTAAGTCGTTCTCTGAAATGCCAGGACCATTATCTTTAACATCAATGACAATATGATCATTTTCGATGTAAGCATTCAATGTGTAATTAGGTGCATACTTTACCGCGTTATTTATGATATTTAGTAATGCGCGCTTTAGTAAATTAGGGTATCCCAAGAAAAAAGTATGTGCTGTTAGCTGATTATCAAAAGTGAAGACATAGCCACGTTGGCTAAGTTGCTGATATACGTTATCGAGAAATGCACACAAATCAAAATTCACTTTGGTATTGTTATTACCACGTTCAGCAAAGGCCAAAGAGGAGTCAATGATCATTTGCATCT
This sequence comes from Cysteiniphilum sp., assembly GCF_057495195.1. NCBI lineage: Bacteria > Pseudomonadati > Pseudomonadota > Gammaproteobacteria > Thiotrichales > Fastidiosibacteraceae > Cysteiniphilum > Cysteiniphilum sp. Next base: position 111,924 of record NZ_JBXTEF010000069.1, read on the forward strand.
CATCGATTTCTTGACTTAGGATTGCTTGCGCTTTCTCGTTATCAATAACGTATTTTAAGAGCTTTAATTTGGTCAACGAGTTTTTCATATCGTGAGACATTGACGATAACATAATCGTTTTTTCTTGTAATAATAATTGAATTTGCTGTTTAAGAATTGATACATCTTTATTGAGGTATTTTGGTAATTTATTGGTTTGTCTATCAGCAGTTGCTGAGTTTAATAATAATTTAGGCAGAACAAAGCGTGCTAAATACCACATAAAAAATAGTAAAAGAATAATCGCAATGCTAATACCAATACTACTACTTAAAAGATAAGGTAAATCATCATCGGGGTTTAAAAAAACATAAAAAGTCACAATTCTATGACCCTTATCATCATTAATCGGGCTAGTGATAAATAACTCATGATGCGTCAATAGATCAGAATGCATTTGATCAAATAACTCGTTGCTAACAAAGGTATTCTTTACTTCATAGGCGCCAGAAACTTTTTGAAAGATAATATTAAATTGATTGAGCTGTGTACTTCGGTCGACTTCTGTTTGAAAGTAAACAAAACGTGGCTCAACATTAGCTTGCGTTAGAAATTGATTACGAATACGCAGTAAACTAAACAGTGAGTTTTGCACTAATGAATCCTCATATTTTGAGTGATAGTGCAGGTGAATTGCGGTAATAAAAAAGCTGTTGAGAATGACTAGAATCAGCATAACGCTAATCAGTTTGGGGAAGCTGATATAGTTCTTTAGAAAAAGTGTTGTGAAGTGTGTATTTATTCTTTGTGTGAATTGGTTCGGCATGCTTTTTCCATCAATTACATATCAGATCCTTTTGAATCTAAAGTATAGAGCGCCAAAGCAATAATGCAAAAAATACAGAAATGGCTAAACAAGCATAGAAATCGCAACGATAAACATCATTAAAATAAAGATCTTGCGTAAAAACTGACTCGGTAGAATATGCACAAGCTTAGCGCCCGTCAATCCGCCAATTAAGCAGGGAATCAATGCCGAGGCAAAGATCACTAAATTAGCGTAACCAAAGTTATGCCAGCTGATGCCCATTGTCGGAATACCAAGACAAATAAGCCAAATGCCAGCAATGGACGAGTAGGTAAATACAATAACGGTTGATGTGCCGATGGCTTTTTTGATTTTGATGCCACATAGCACAAAAAAGGGCACGGTAAATACCGAGACGCCTGTGAGTGTTGAGATGCCTCCGACAAAACTTGATAGAGCACGATATAACGATCGGGGGACCTTACGTTCAATGCCTTTTTCTTTATTGAAAAACAACAACCAAATAGCAGCGATCAATACGACAATGGCAAAGGTATACCTTATTTGATCACTATGAATGATCGAGGCAATAAAGGCGCCGATTAATGCACCTGATGTCATGAAAATGATACTCTTTTTGTAAAGGTCAGCATCAAAATTTTTGTATTTTACGATCTGCTTATAACTGGCAATAATGCCTAGGGGGATCGAGCATAATGAGCCAGTGGCAATAGTCATTTGCATCGCTTGGGGCATGTCGGCATAGAAATGGCTAATAATCCAGAAAATGGCAGGTACTGATAGCAGTCCAAAGCCACCACCAAAGATACTAGATAAGCAGCTTGCAAAAAATCCAACTAATGCTGAATATAAGATGATCATATATGTTAGCATGGTTATTTGAAGTAACTTATTGTAGAGTTTTTTTAGCTAAAGCAATACAAAGGTGACTGCAATTATTGAGTTTATGCCATGTTTTTTATTAATATGGATTGTTGATGTGGTTCTTCAAGATATGTAAAAGGTATATATAGATGCAATTTAGAAAATTAATGTTATTGACTTCATCGATGCTGATGTCATTGAGCAGTGTTGCGATGAATAAAACAGATCTAGCTAATTTCAATAAAGCGGAAAGCCTGCTTCAGGCAAAAAATTATAAAGACTACTATCAAGTCAAAGCAAAACTCACTAAAACACCATTATATCCTTTCTTACAATATCAAGAGATCTCTGTTGATCCTGATAAGTTTAAAAAAGAAACCATCGACGCTTATTTAAAGCAAAATCAAGGCAGCTTCTGGGCAAGTCAATTGAAGCAGGATTTAGCAAATTACTACCTTAAGCAAAAAGATTGGCAGAAGTTTTTAGATTATTATGACAATAACTTGGGCTTTACGGGTAAGTGTTATGCTGTTGTTGCCGAGTATAACGTTGGTGATAAAGAAAAAGCGATTAATGATTTCACTAATCTGTGGCTATCGCGCGCTAATTTGCCCCGAGCTTGTGATGACTTTGAATCTATTTGGGAAAGTAAAGCTGATTTAAGTGAGCGTCAAATTAGGCTCAAAGCCTATGCGCTAGCTTCTTCAGGTCGTGTTAAAGAGGCTCTGAAATGGATTGATAAAACAACTAATAAGGAACTTCAAGGCTTCTATGAATTATGGTTAAAGGCTACACAAAACCCTAAAAAATACATGGATGATTGGACGGTTCAATACCATCATATTAATGGTTTCTCATCAGCTGTTATCAGTGTCATGGCGAACTTATCGGCTAAAGATACACATTATGCTGAAGATTTTTGGCTTGCCTTCAAACAAAAACATTTGCTCGATAATAAAACGATTAATCTAATCAATGCAGAAATTGCGATTGATTATGCCAGAGCGCATAATAAAAAAGCGATTCAATGGCTAAAGGATATCGAAGATGAATATGCCACAAACTTATTGTGGCAGTGGCGTTTACGGACAGCAATTTATTGGAATGACTATAATGCTTATTTAAACTGGTATAACAAGTTGCCGCAATCACTCAAATCAGAAGATGGTTGGCGTTATTGGCAGGCGAAAAGTTATCAAGCCTTAAAGCAAGATGACAAAGCTAAACCGATTTTAACAGCGCTGGCAAAAGAGACGAGTTATTATGGTTTTTTAGCTGCCGATGATTTAGGTTTGCCTTATGCGTTAAATAATAAACCCGTTAAGGTGGATCAAAAAACCTTGGACGAGATGGCAAATAATCAGACTGTTTTGCAGATCTTTGATTTATATCAGATCAAAGAATATGGTTTATCGTTTGCCTTATGGCGCTTTAGTCGAAATGGCTTCACTAACGAGGAGAAGCTAGCCATTGCTGAGCTTGCAGCGAAACAGAAAATTTACCAGATATCAACCAGTGCCTATGCTAATGCGGGAAGTTGGAATAATATAAAAGGCTTATATCCACTAGCATTTTGGTCGGATGTGCAAAAGGCAGGTAAAGAGTTTCATATACAACCGGACGTCATTATTTCAATGATGCGTCAAGAGTCTGCTTTTCGTGTGCATGGTGTATCTTCGGCAAGTGCGACAGGGCTCATGCAGCTTTTGCCAACAACAGCGGCATTTCTAGCAAAAAAATATCGTATGAGCTATGAAGATGATGACTTATACAAACCGCAAAAAGTGATTATGTTAGGCGCTGCTAATTTAAACTTTATGGATCAATTGTTTAACAATAATTTGATTATCGGTATGGCAGCATATAACGCAGGGCAAGGTAATGCAGCGAACTGGTTACCAGCACAACAACTAGCGGCAGATCAATGGATTGAAATCATTCCCTTTAGCGAGACGCGCAAATACGTTAAGAATATCTTGCGCAATATGGTGGTCTACAATCAGGCGATATTGGGCAATAAGAAGTTTCGCTTAGGGCAAGTCATGCAACCTGTGTCGCAGAAGGATAAAACTTAAAAATAGGATGCTTAAACCGTTGCCTAATTCCCATCTTTTCAAGAGGGGTGGCAGCCGCAGGCTGACGGGGTGTTTATAAAATCATAGTTTTTTCTAAAGTGCGTAACTCCAGTTATTAAAATCAAAGCAATCTAAGGGTAAACCAACGTGCCAATCATTGCATAATGATCAGATAAATCTGGCATATCACCTAGGCGCTTGTTTTTAAGGGCAACGATTTCAACGGTTGATTGTGTAGCACTTGGACATATTGCGCCATCGATACAAAGAATGTGATCAAGTGTCGTTCTTTCATCACTGACAGCCATACTGTTGGTTAATTTGTCATAGCTAAAGGGCAGTGTGTTTTGAGCAAAAGGCGCGCTTGATTTTAAGTGCAACATATGAAGCAATGTTTGATAGACGATATTGCAAGTGGTGGTTTTTTCGGAACTTGAGTCGCCGCTATTTGCGTTAAAGTCGCCCATTAAAATCACTTTGTCATTGCTTGTGTAATGTTGATTTGAAATTGCTTCTTGCAGAGCGCTCATTTGTCTTTTCCAAACATTAAATTCATTATCATCAATAGTGCCGCTAAAGCTTTGTGCATGTAGTGAAATGAAGTTATATACTTGGTGATCTTTTTCAATGGCAACAAATACTGCCCCTTTGTTAGAAATCCCTTCAAGTCCATAAGAGCGTGGGAAAACAACATAGTGAGGCTGACCAACAATCGGATATCTGCTGTAAATAACAACGCCACCATTAAGCAAGTTAAGATGCTCTAAACTTGGCTGACCCACGACATTTGTCCGATATTTATAGCCAAAAGCCTTCATGCGTTTATCCAAGATATAAAAAGAAATCGGCGCAATTGCTTCTTGTAATGCGACAACATCGATATTATGTTTGGCAATTTCTTTAGGGATATAATAAGCGCGCTGATAAGGTTTATTTAAATTCGTGGTTAATGGGGTAGGGATATTGGGTAATAAATTCACATTATACGTCATCACTTTGATCTCAGTAGCAAATAGATAAGGTGTGATTACTAACATCAAAGCACTTATGACTAACTTCCATCGTTTCATTGTCTTCTCCTTTAATTTCCTTTTAAGTTGGGGGTGAGCATGTCGTCTCATATGCTCAAGGACAGTGTAGAAGAAAATGATGCGAAGTACATTAAATCAGGATGAAAATAGTACTTTTCCCTTAGAATTTTAGGTTTTTACTTTTTCTGCTGTTTTTATTGTTTTTAACGCTTTTACTTACTTTTGCTCGCTATTAACGTTAAAATACAGCCCCATTGCAAGTGATGAAATTAACGAAATTGATTTATGTTGGATACTGCTGATTTATTATTTGAATTAGGCACGGAAGAGCTGCCACCGAAAGCCTTAAAAAATATGGCGCAAAAGCTATTAGAAAATGTCAGTAAAGCATTAGATGAGTTAGAGATTGGCTATCAAGCTAAGCGATTTTATGCCTCACCAAGACGTCTGGCTTTTGTGATTGAACAATTACAAACAACACAAAAAGATAAATTAATCGATAAAGAAGGTCCCTTTATCGATAAAGCATATGATGCGGATGGCAAGCCAACTAAAGCCGCTTTAGGATTTGCCAAGTCTTGTGGAGTGAGTTTTGATGAGCTTACCACCATTGAGCACAGCAAAGGCACACGCCTTTTTTATCAAATAGCACAAAAGGGGCAGCAAACCAAAGATATTATTGCTGATGTTATTGATATCGCATTGAAGAAATTACCGATTCCTAAAATGATGCGCTGGGGCGATGAAGAATATCAGTTTGTGCGTCCTGTGCATTGGGCTATATTGCTTCTTGCTGATGAGTTAGTTGATGCTTCCTTTTATGGCTGTAAAACTTCGCATATCAGTTATGGTCATCGCTTTCACGCGCCAGATGCAATACATATTAATAATGCCAGTGAATACGTGGATAAACTGGAAGCGGCACATGTGCTAGTTGACTGGCAAGTACGTAAAGACAAAGTAGTCACTTCTGCCAAAGCTTTAGCTGCAGCACACCATGCCAATGCTGTATTAAATGATGACTTAGTTGAAGAGGTTACAGCCATTGTCGAGTATCCGCATGCTTTATTATGTGACTTTGATCAAAACTTTCTGCGCGTGCCACAAGAGGCATTAATATCGGCAATGGAAGAACATCAAAAGTGCTTTGCCTTAGTTGATGATAACAATAAGATGATCAATCATTTTATTACCATGAGTAATATCGCGAGCTCAAACCCACAAACTGTGATTAAAGGTAACAATAAGGTCATGGCAGCACGTTTATCAGATGCTGCATTTTTCTATGATACCGATGTTAAAAAGCCGTTAGAAACGTATGTTGAAAAGCTAAAAGTTGTTACATTCCAAAAAGCGCTAGGCTCTGTATTTGATCGCACAGGGCGTATCGCCTTATTAGCGCAAGCGATTGCTAAGGACATTGGCGCAGATGAGATGCTTGCGCATCGCGCGGGTTACTTAAGTAAGGCAGATCTCATGACCGATATGGTTTATGAGTTTACTGATCTACAAGGCATTATCGGTAAATATTATGCCAAAGCGCATGGCGAAGACAGTGAAGTGTGTCAGGCAATTGAAGAGCAGTATTGGCCAAAATACGCAGGCGATAAGCTACCTCAAAGTAAAATATCACAAGCGCTAGCTATTGCTGAGAAAGTGGATACTTTGGTTGGTATATTTGGCATTGGGCAAAAGCCAACAGGGGATAAGGACCCATTTGCCTTAAGACGTGCGGCGATTGGTGTATTACGTATCTTAAAAGAGCATCACTTAGCGATCTCATTATCAACCTTGATTGAGTTATCGATCAACACCTTCCATGCTGATCAGTTAAGCGCACAAGCAGATTTAAAGGATAGTTTGAAGCAATTCTTCATTGATCGCTTGAAAGTGATCTATAAAGAAGAGGGTGTAGCCGGAGAAATCTTTGAAGCGGTTAAAGCGGTTGATCACGCCGATGTTGCTGATTTTGATGCGCGTATTAATGCCTTACTTGCCTTTAAATCGCATACAGCATGCGAGCGCTTGGCACAAAGCAACAAACGTGTTGCCAATATTCTGGCAAAAAATAACGCGAATGATGCGTTGAGTATTGATCAAAGCTTATTACAAGAAACTGCAGAGATTAACCTATTTGAAGCATTGCAGTCTGTTGAAAGTAAGTTATCTACGTTAATAAGTGACAAAAAATACCAAGAGGCGTTATTGATTTTATCAACATTGGATGAACCAATTGCCGAGTTTTTTGAACACGTCATGGTGATTGCTGGGGATGAAAAGATTAAAAATAATCGTCTGGCAATCTTACAAAAAATAGCGTACTTATTTCGTCAAGTCGCTGATTTATCTGTTTTATAACAAAAAATAGTAGCGCGTATGCTATACGCCCCTACATGCTAAATAGCCCGCGTGAGTTTTCACTTGCGATAAGATAAATTCAAATGATGTATTTAATTACCTTATACCCCCATAAGCAATCGTAATTGTTAAGCAATGATTTATGGTGATAGGATGGCGAATCATTGCTCAATTTAATTTAAGGTAATTTATGTTAATTTCTCGTTACTTAGCTTTCGCACTCCCTCTTTTTGGTATCACCTATGCGCAAGCCTGTACTGATATAAAAGTACAAGCAAAAAATGGCGATGTCGTTATCGGTCGTACTATGGAGTTTGCCATTGATACGAAAGATCAACTGCAGCGCTATTTACAAGGGCAAACATTTCAAACGACTAATCCAGATGGTTCCATATCAATGCAATGGCGGGGCAAATATAACTTTGTGGGTATCTATGCGCAAGATGCCAAAGATGCTGTGTTTGATGGTGTTAATGAACATGGGTTAGCTGCAGAAGCCTTATTATTCCCACATTATGCTGATTATGGACCTAAAGATATATCAGGTAATACTCATCAGAAGTTTGTGAAAATCAATGATTTATTAGTATGGATTTTATCACAATATCAAACGGTTTCTGAGGTCAAAAAGGCTTTATCAACGATCCGAATTTGGGCAGAAAAAGAAGCTGTTTTAAAGCACCAAATACCTGAGCTTCATTTTGTTTTCCATGATAAAAAAGGTAACAGCATTGTTGTTGAATACGAAGATAATGGTCAATTAAAAGTTTATGACAATAAAGTCAATGTTATGACCAATAGCCCAAGTTATCATTGGCATTTAACCAATTTGAAAAACTATTTACATCTGTCGCCATATAATCAAAATTCAATAACCTTTGATGGTGAAGAAATTCCATCGATTAGCCAGGGAAATGGCTTTTTAGGGTTGCCTGGTGACTATACATCATCGTCACGTTTTGTGAAACAATTTGTCCTTTTACATACTGCGGTTCAGCCACAAAACACGCGAGAGGCAATTGTACTAAGTACACATATTTTGAATAATGTTGATATCCCTAAAGGTGCCATGCGTAACAAAATAGGAAATGATACCGTCTATGGCACTACACTTTGGTCAGTTATTAAGGACTTAAGTCATAACAATTTATATGTTAGAACGTATGATAGTTTAGGCTATGTTAAGGTTGATTTAAATACACTATGGCAAGGAAAAAATGGCAAGCCCATTGCAGTTGAGAGTTTAAATACTTTTGAATAGTTAATGCCTTGTTTGTTTTATTTTTGACTGCAATTTATCGATAAACGCGCTAATAAATGCAATTCGCTCTTGGGCTTGAGGTAGTGCTTTTTTAATCACTAGTTTTTGATCCTGGCTTAATTGGAAATCTTGAGGCTGCATTTGCACTAGCGTAATAAGATGAATAGGATCAAATTCAAGTGGTGTATTAAAACCTATCTTGCCACCTGATGAATGCATTTCGATTTTATGAATACCAAGGTGTGTTGCACTTAATTTCAAATGGGTTATATCAAATAAATACTGCGCATGTTCGGGCAATAAACCAAAGCGATCAATCACTTCAGCCTTGACTCTATCTAGCTCATCGTGGGTTTCTGCACTGGAGATACGTTTATAAAGCCCAAGACGCGTGTGCACATCATAGATATATTCTTCAGGGAAAAGTGTAGGGATTCTAAGCTCAATCTGGGCGTCTAATTGAAAGGATTGATTGATCTTGGTTGCATCAAATGTTTCGCCTTTTTGTAGTGCTGAGATGGTTTTTTGCAGTAAGTCCATATAAAGATTAAAGCCAATGCCTTGCATATTACCACTTTGCTCTTTGCCAAGCATTTCACCTGCGCCTCGGATCTCAAGATCATGATTAGCCAACATATAGCCACCACCTAATGATTCCGTTTCTAAGATCGCTTCAAGGCGTTTTTTAGCATCTTTTGCTAATGATGCTTGAGGTGGTGTCAGTAAATAAGCATAAGCCTGATGATGTGAGCGTCCAACGCGACCTCGCAACTGATGTAATTGCGCTAAGCCAAAATTATCGGCGCGTTCAATAACAATGGTATTAGCATTAGCAATATCAATACCGGTTTCAATAATTGTGGTACATACCAGAATTTGATAGCGATTTTGTTGGAATTCAAACATGATTTTCTCAAGTTCACGCTCGCGCATTTGTCCATGCGCTACCGCAATGTTGATATCAGGGAAAAGCTTTTGTAACTCCTCAGCTTTATGATAAATCGTACTAACACTGTTGTGAAGATAATAAACTTGTCCGCCTCTTAACGCCTCACGCATCACGGCTTCTTTGACAATGCCACTGTTATATTGCCTAACAAATGTCTTAACCGATAGGCGTTTAGCAGGTGCTGTGGCAATCACTGACAAATCGCGGATATTAGAAAATGCCATATTTAATGTACGCGGAATAGGGGTTGCCGTCATCGTTAGAATATCGATATTAGCACGCATTGCTTTCATTTTTTCTTTGTGAGTGACCCCAAAACGATGCTCTTCATCGATAATTAACAATCCCAAATTATGGAACTTAATTTTCTCAGATAATAATTTATGTGTACCGATCACAATATCAATATTACCATCGTTGATTTGTTTGATTGCATCGTTTTGCTCTTTAGTTGTTTTAAAGCGTGACAGTACTTCAACAGTTGCACCCATTTCACTAAATCGATCACTAAAATTATCAAAATGCTGTTGTGCTAATAAAGTGGTTGGTGCTAAAACAGCCACTTGTTTATTGTTACTTGCCGCAATAAATGCCGCACGCATAGCCACTTCTGTTTTGCCAAAACCAACATCACCACACACCAAGCGATCCATTGGTTTATCTGAAATCATATCTTTAATGACATCATGAATTGCAATGGCTTGATCAGGTGTTTCTTCAAAGGGAAACCCTTCACAAAATGCCAGATAATCTTTCTCATGGAATATATTGCCATAGCCTTGTTTGAGAGCACGCTCTGCATAAATTGCCAAAAGATCAGCGGCAACATCATTGATCTTTTTAGCCGCTTTTTCTTTTTCTTTTTGCCAAGTATCGGTGCCGAGCTTACTAATGGGTGCATGTTCAAGCTCAGTACCACTATAGCGACTAACTAGGTGTAGTGCATAGATTGGCACATATAACTTTTCATCATTTTTAAATTTAAGCGTTAGAAACTCAGTGTCTTGTGCGCCGAAATCTAGCTTAGTTAAGCCATCAAAACGTGCAATACCGTGTTCAATATGCACCACGGGGCTGCCTAAGCTTAGTTCCGATAAATCTTTAAGGGCGACAGTTGGTATGCTTTGATCTTTTTGCTTAATGCGTGTGCGTAGATTAATTGCACTGTGATTTGCAAAGAGATCAAACTCGGTAACAATCAGTGTTTTATGATTTTTATTATGGGTAATAATACCTTGGGTAAAAGGTGCAACAGTAATCGCGCGTGCTGAGCCCGATTCAAGCGCATCACTGAAGTTAACATAGGTATCAAGCGTCAAACCCAGTTTGCTTAAGTTTTCATACATAAGCGCTTTTCTGCCAGGACTTTCAGCGCAAAAAATAACTTTGTTAAAGCTTGTATTTGTTAATAAATCCAAAAGTTTTTGATAGGGCTCTTTATATTGGTAATGTACATGAATATCAGGTAGAGCTTCAACTTCAAGGTTGTTTGCCTTAGTTTTATCTTGAGATAACCATTTAATGTGCGTGAAGTCTTTGATTAAGCCATTAAATGCAGCAGGGGATAAGAAAACCTGCTCGGGTTGTAAAATAGGGCGCTCGCGATCATGCGCTAACTGGTCATGTCTCGTCAAAATACCAGTGTGATATTTCTCTAATGACAATTGGCAGTTATAAATGCTATGAATGATCGTATCTTGTGATAAATAGTCAAAGAGCGTATTAACACGTTCAAAAAATAGTGGTAGATAAAACTCAATACCACTGATCATCTGCCCTTTAATAATGCTTTGATAAATTTGATTTTGGGTATCTCTGTGCGGTATGAACTCATACCAGTTTAGTGCAAATTGATCGAGTGTTTTTTTATCAAGGACAAACTCTTGTGTTGGCAATATGTTGACTTCATCAATTGGTGAGTGAGAGCGCTGTGTTTCCACATCAATACAGCGAATACTGTCAACTTCATCATCAAAGAGATCAATACGATAGGCGTCATCCGATCCCATCGGGAAAATATCCAAAATACTGCCGCGCACACTAAATTCACCTCGAGCAACCACTTGGGTGACATTTTGATAGCCTGTGGTTTCTAGCTGATGCTTTTTTAGCGTTAGATCAAGTTTATCACCTTTTTTGATCATAAAAGCATTAGTGTGTAAGAAGGATTTTGGTGGCAGATATTTAGTCAACGTATTAACACTGGCAATGATAATGCTATTTGGATTATTTTGAATCTGGTTTAGAGTGTTTAAACGTGATGAGATCACATCTTCACTCGCGGAGAAGTAATCAAATGGTAAAATTTCAAGATCAGCAAAATGCAATATGGTTTTTTGTGGCAGTAGAAAACACAGTTCATCATATAGTTGTAGTGCAATTTGTGCACTTTCACACACTAATAAGTGAGGCTTTTGATCATTTGCCAAGATGTACTCATTTAAGGCAAGCGATAGTGCCGTAGGAATGGCGTTGGCATAAATATTGCGTGTCGCTTTTGGCAGAATCTGCATGATAAATTTAAATCTAGAATATTGCGTGGCGTTATTTTAGCGAACTCATATGGCATATACCAGACAATACCAGAAAAGATGGCAATTATTGCGCGGTATAGCCACCATCAATGGCAATATGACTACCTAATAAAAAGCTGCCGGCTTGATCAATGAGATAATAGATTAAACTCGCTACTTCCTCAGGTTGTCCTAAGCGCTTTGCCGGTTGTAGCAATTGTTCTTCTTTATGAATGGTATCAATATCAGCGCCTGATTTTTGACAATAGTTTCGTATTGCTTGCCAATAAAGCGGTGTTTCAATCGTGCCAGGACAAACACAATTGGCAGTAATATTATCTTTAGCATAATCAAGGGCAATGTTTTTGGTCAGCTGAGCAATAGCGGCTTTTGTTAAACCATAAACTGCTGAGTTATTTTTAGCAACAAAAGACTGATCAGAACCGATAGTAATAATGCGTCCACCATGTGCGTTTTGCTTCATTAATGAAATGCTTTCTTTAAGCACAAAAAAGCATGAGGTAAGGTTAGTGTTTAACACGCGAAAATAATCTCTCTCTGATGTATTTTCAATGCTGGCAGAGAAATGAATGCCAGCATTAGAGATAAGCGCGTCAATACGTGGATATTTTTCTTTAATGTGTTTAAAAGACTCACTAATTGCCGCAACTTGACTTAAATCCGTTTGAATATAATCAACACCAGGAGTTTCATTTGGGGCGATATCTAGATTAATCACCTGATAATTATTGGCATGAAACAGCTTACAGCAGGCTCTGCCAATGCCTTGGCTGCCGCCAGTAATAATAATGGTTCTTTTTGAGGTCATAACGAGACTTGATTGCTTTGCTTATGGCTATTAACTTTAAAGAAAAAGTGACTGAAAGCAAATGTAATTTATGATTTTTAATAACCCCTTTTAGACCTAGCTCTTGTCACATGCCATCAAAAGGTTCTATTTTTATCACAGGATCTAGTCACAGCGGGTGAGTCAAGTCATATTACGAAAATATTCAAGGAAAAAGTTGCCGCCTTTCGTCGGAAATATCGCTAGAATAGCGAATGTATTTTGTTATTTTTAGGTTATGAGGAGCCCGTCATGTCGTTGACAGAAGCAATACCAACAATCGATTTCCAAGCAGCATCCTTGGATATTTGGGATAGTAAATATCGTTTAAAAACACGCTTAGGTGAGCCTGTTGATCAAGATATTGATGCGACATATCAGCGTGTTGCCAAAGCATTATCAGAGGTTGAGGCAACCAAAGCGTTGCAACAAAAACATTATGAAGAGTTCTTGTGGGCATTAAGAAATGGTGCCATTCCCGCCGGAAGAATTGTCTCTAACGCTGGTGCGCTTGAGCATAAGCCTGCGACTTCTACGATCAACTGTACGGTTTCAGGCACGATTCATGACTCAATGGATGATATTTTGCAAAAAGTACATGAATCAGGATTAACACTTAAAGCCGGATGTGGAATTGGTTATGAGTTCTCAACATTGCGTCCAAAGGGTGCCTTTGTCGCCGGAGCTGGTGCGCATACTTCAGGTCCCATGTCATTTATGGATATCTATGACAAGATGTGCTTTACCGTGGCATCAGCAGGTGGTAGGCGTGGTGCACAAATGGGCACCTTTGATGTTGGCCATCCGGATGTATTTGATTTTATTCGTGCCAAACGCGAAGATGGGCGTTTGCGCCAATTTAACTTATCATTATTGATTACCAAAGACTTTATCGATGCTGTTGAGCAGGATGGACAGTGGCATTTGGCTTTCCCGATGACTGAGGCTGAACAACAGGCACATAACATTGATTTGCAAGACACAACACAAGTATTATGGCGCGATTGGCCGGTCAAAGATGACTATATAAATGATGATTCAGGTCTTGTTGCTTGTAAGATTTATAACACGATCAAGGCGCGTCGCTTGTGGGATATGATCATGTCCTCAACTTATGATTATGCTGAGCCTGGGTTTATCTTGATCGATAAAGTTAATGAAGATAATAACAATTGGTTTTGCGAGACCATTCGTGCTACAAACCCATGTGGTGAGCAGCCATTACCGCCTTACGGTTCTTGTTTGTTAGGTTCGGTTAATTTAACTAAATTTATCGAAGCACCATTTACCAAAGAGGCTCGTTTTGACTGGGATAAATATCGTAAAGTCGTGCGTATTTTCACGCGCATGCTTGATAATGTCGTCGAGATCAACGGTCTTCCACTAAAAGAGCAGCGTTATGAGATTGAATCTAAGCGTCGTCATGGCATGGGCTTTTTAGGCTTGGGCTCAGCAATTACCATGCTTAAGATGAAATATGGCAGTAAAGACTCGGTGATGTTTACCGAGGAAGTTGCTAAACAAATGGCATTAGAGGGTTGGCGTGAAGGCGTTAAATTAGCTAAAGAAAAAGGTAGTGCGCCAGTACTTGAGAAGGACTTCGCCGTTACAGAAGAGTTTTTGCGCTTACGTCCTGAGATGGCAGCAGATGGCGTTAAAGTTGGTGATGTAATCAAAGGGCGGATGTTGCATGCTAAATATAGCCGATATATGCAACGCATTGCTAAAGAGGATATCTCTATTATTGATGCCATTTGTGAGCATGGCTGTCGCTTCACACATCACACATCTATTGCACCTACGGGCACGATCTCATTATCATTAGCAAATAATGTGAGTAACGGTATTGAGCCAAGCTTTGCCCATCACTATGCGCGCAATGTCATTCGTGCAGGTAAAAAATCCAAAGAAAAAGTAGATGTATTTTCCTATGAGCTATTGGCGTATCGTCAGTTAGTTAATAACGAGGCAATGCCATTTGCTAAAGATCAGGCACAGCAATTACCTGAATACTTTATCAGTGCTGATAATGTCAAACCGAAAGAGCATGTTGATATTCAATCAGCTGCACAAAAATGGGTTGATTCAAGTATTTCAAAAACCGCTAACGTGCCGACGGATTTCCCGTTTGCTGATTTCAAAGACATATATCTTTATGCCTATCATCAAGGTTTAAAGGGATGTACAACCTTTAGATTTAATCCTGAAGTTTTCCAAGGTGTTTTGGTTAAAGATGAAGATCTTGAAAAAACCAAATATCGTTTCACGCTTGATGATGGTTCAATGCTTGAGCTAAAGGGTAATGAAATGATTGAGTATGATGGTGAAGAGCATACAGCAGCAAACCTATATGACGCTTTAAAAGAAGGATATTACGGCAAATTTTAATCCTTAAAAATAAAACTTTGGCTGTTTAGATTGGATAAATGGTTAAGACTATCCGATAATATACATCAAGCAATTAATCCATAAGGAAATATTATGTGGGCAATTATCGGTAGCAGTGGATTTGAAGAGTTTGATGAGTTTGAAATAGTAGAAACATTGCCACGCGAGACACCATTTGGACTATGTTCAAATGGCTTTTATCGTATTAAGGTTGGCGATGCTGAAATGTTGTTCCTGTGTCGCACTGGACAGTCTGAAAATATCTTACCAAGTAAAATCAATTATCGCGCGAACATTTATGCACTGAAAAAGCATGGCGCAACAGCTATTCTGGCGTTGTCATCTGTGCGCAGCTTGCAAACGGTATTAAAACCTGGTGATATGGCAATACCTTATCAGTATATTGACCGCACTAAGGGATTGCGTGAATCGACTTTTTGTGATGATGGCATCTTAGCTTATGTATCATTAACTCATCCAATCAGTGAAAAAGCGGCTGATATTATCAAAAAACAAAAGAAGCATTTTGATTTCCCGATTCATTTTGGGCAAATTTGTGTATGTATTGATGGACCACAATTTCCAACGATGATTGATGCTAAATGTTATCAAGCAATGGGTGGTGGTGTGATTGGCATGACGGCTTTTCCTGAGTTTGCCTTAGCACGAGAAGCGGGACTTCATTATTTGCCTTGTAATTTTATTGTTGATTATGTGCCGTGGGCGGACGATATTGATAATAATGACTGTATATTGCAAACCCGTTTTGATAACCATGCTAAGGCGGTGATGTTGATTCATTGGGTTGGTGAGAAATTAACTGAATTTGCGCAAAGTGATTGTAGTGATCAAGGTATTGCAAGCTCTATCAGTGGTATGGGTGACAGAATGACACCGCGCCAACAAAGTTGGTTTAATGTATTAGCCAAATCTAATAGTGAAGTTATTATTGCCAAAGAAACTGCTGAAAGTATTCGTGAAGTAACCCTTTATCATGGGCAAAAAGCCGTACCAGAAAAACTGCAAAACTTATTAGACTTTGTCAATAAATATAGAAAGGATGAGATTTTATCGATCGAAGGTGTGCGCAAATCAGCCGCATCGCTTATGCTTTACGCTGGCAGCAAGGTTGATATTGCCTCTGTGCGTGATTTTGCGGTGAAGGTAGAAGGGCGCGAGATTAATGTGCGCTTGTACCATCCAAATCCTAAAGAGCATTTGCCTATTGTGATTTATACGCATGGTGGTGGCTTTGTATCTGGAACACTCGATTCATTTGATGCGCCATGCAGGCATTTGGCGCATACAACCCATCGTGTGGTGTTGGCTATTGACTATCGTTTAGCACCTGAGAATCCATATCCTGCAGGCTTTAATGATACCTATCAAGTTGCTAAATGGGCATATGAGCATGCTGCTGATATTAAGGCGGATCATAACGACTTTACCATGATTGGTGATAGCTCAGGAGGTAACTACACGGCACTTTGTGTTGAGAAATCCATTCAAACCGGTGAGTTTACGGTAAGTAATCAAGTCCTTATTTATCCGACAACTGATTTAACACATAACACAGAATCAATGCGTGAATTTAGCCAAGGGTATTTGCTAGAATCACGTCAAGTCAACTGGTATAATGCACAGTATCGTCCTAAAGATATGAATGGTACTGAACCACAGATATCGCCACTGTACATTAAAGATCTTGAAAAAATGCCACGCACTATGGTGTTTACTGCAGGCTTTGATCCATTAAGAGATGAGGGCTTACTCTTTGCACAGAGTTTAATGGAAAAAGGTGTCGATACACACCATTATCACTTTGATAATATGATTCACGGCTTTATTAATTTTGGTAAGTTGGTTCCACAGGAATGCGAAGTGTTATATCAGCGGATTGAACGTTTTTTAGCTGCTAAATGATGCTATGACTTTTTAGAACTTTTTAGGTTATCCCACGACTTTTGCCAGCGGTTAATATTGTCTCTTGCGGTGGTGTTGAAATAATCATTTGGTGTTATTGCAGCATTTGGTTTTTTAGTAATGGCGGCAGTGGCATGCTTTTGTCCTAGATATAAATCAAGTGTTTTGTTAAAACACATGACCAATGTGTTTTGCATATCTGTACCATAAGACTTAATAACTTGTGCTAAAAACTCATTACTGAACATTTGTCTTGGGCTCGTCTCCTCAAGATCATTAATAATCTGCATTAATACACTTCGGGTAATGTCTTTGCCGCTTTTATTTTCAACTACGACGACATTCTCATGTTCAATTATCAGTTTATGTACACCCTCTGCGGTAATGTAGCAACTGTCCTGTGTATCATATAAACGCCGATTAGGATACTTCTTAATGAGCCTAACCTCGTTTTTATCGTATTGCTTCTCCATGAAAAAATTCCCATCATCTAGAAAACTTACTTGAATCGCAGTGTAACATAAATCATTCATTATCAATATATGAGAAAAGCAAATACACAGCGTAAAAAATAATTTATGCTAAATTTCTTTTATTTACGAAAGATTTTTGCATGAAAGCGCAGAAATATCATTATTTTAGCGTATTTATGTATATACTATAGGCGTTTTAGTTAAGGGAAAAGTTTTAGGAGAAACGATGGCAAGTTTAGAGCAAGAACAACATTCAAGTGGTTTTGAACATGGTCGCATTAAAGTAATCGGTGTTGGCGGCGGTGGCGGTAATGCCGTAGGTTACATGGTCGAGAAAGGCTTACAAGGTGCGCAAATTTATGCGATGAATACAGATAAGCAAGCACTTGATAAAAATGCCGCACCCCATAAGGTGCAAATTGGTGAATTTATTTCCAAAGGACTAGGTGCCGGAGCAAATCCTGAGGTTGGTCTTAAAGCTGCGCAAGAAAGTATGCATAATATTGAAGAGGCTATTGCTGATTGTGATATGTTATTCATTACTGCAGGCATGGGCGGTGGTACTGGTACAGGAGCAGCGGGTGTTATTGCTGAAGTTGCAAAACGTAAAGGCATTGTGACGGTAGGGGTAGTGACGACACCCTTTTCATTTGAAGGACGTCGACGTGAAGTTGTTGCCAGACAAGGTATTTCAGCACTTCAAGAGCATGTCAATTCCTTGATCGTTATACCTAATGATAAATTACGTAAATCATTGGGTGATAGAACAACACTAATGGAAGCATTTCATGCTGCCAATGATGTGCTTTTTAATGCAATGTCTTCAATGACTGGGATTATTCGTACCCCTGGTCATATTAACGTTGACTTTGCGGATGTGAAAACAGTTATGGCATCCCCTGGTTTGGCAGTGATCGGTACGGGACATGCCGGTGGTGAAGATCGCATTTTAAAAGCGGTTGATAAGGCGGTTTCTTGTGACTTGTTGGAAGATATTGAGCTGAAAGATGCCAAAGGTTTATTGGTATGTGTCACCTCTAGTAATGATATTTCTTTAGGTGAATTCACCGAGTTAGGTGATCGTGTGGCAGAGATTGCATCTCCTGATGCGCCAGTTATTATCGGTACCTCAATCAAAGAAGATATGGGTGATAATATCGATATCACGATTATTGCAACGGGCTTTGATGTTGATGTCACAACTGAGCGTTATAACACGATTCGTCAGGTGAAAGCACAGATTCAATCTAATCAAAATAGCTTAACCGAAGGGCAAACCTTGGCGCGTAAAGCAAATCCTGAAGATAATTAATAACCGGAATTACGACGTTTGCTATTTCAACACCCCGCCTCGCAAGCTTAAGCACTCCTCTTGCAAAGAGGGGTGGCAGCCGTAGGCTGACGGGGTGTTTATAAGGCCATAGTTTTTCTAAAGTGTGTAACTTCGGTTAATAAGCTTACTTAGCAACACGGACTATTTTGACAATATTGCGCATAATGCGCTTTTAATTCACGATGCATTACCTTGTTGCTGGCTGTTCTTGGCAATTTTTCAATTAAAATAACATCGCTTATTTTAAACAAAGGGTTTAAATGCTCTTTAAGCAATGTTTGCATTTGTGATTTTAACTGACAAAGATCCATTTGTACTGTTGGTACAACATAAATAACGAGTTTAGATATGCCTTCAACCTCGTCATTAACTGCCACTGCAGCAAGCTCATAAATATGTGCTAAATTCAAAAGCACTTGCTCAATCTCAGCACTTGAGGTTTTAATGCCACCTAAATTCATGGTGTTATCAGCGCGTCCCAATGAGCGGTAATAGCCATTGGCTGTGCGCCTTAATAAATCACCATGTCGACGTAATGGCATATTATTGTAAGATGGCATATCACGATAATATATATCACTGTTATCGGCATTTAATAAGCGGTTGGATAAGCCTAATGCATAAGAACTTAATGCAGCTTCACCAATGCACACAGCGTTTTGTGGCAAAATGTGATGCCTCTCATCCAAAAGCTTAAGCTCAATACCAAAACATACTTGCGAGAATTGGGAGGGGACATTCGCCTGCAACAGTGTTGAGCTAATATAAGCACCACCAATCTCAGTGCCACCACAGTATTCTATAATCGGTTTATAGCCGGCATGTAATGACAGATAAAACATATCTTCAACATTAGAGGACTCCCCAGTGCTGGCAAAGAGCTTAATATGCTGCCAATTAACTTCTTCAAGCACGGCATGAGTGCGCCATGCGTTAACGATACTTGGAATAACACCTAATTTAGTGACTTGAGTTTTTTCAATAAACTGGGCGAATTCAAGTGAAGTTGGTAAATCTTCAGTTAATACCATCGTTGCTCGATTTAAAAAGACAGCAAATACAAGCCATGGCCCCATCATCCAGCCAAGATTTGTTGGCCACGCCCAGATATCTTCTTTGTTAGTATCCATATAAAGCTTGGCATCGGTTGCTGCTTTAAGTGCCGTACTTTGCTCCCAAATAATGGCTTTTGGTGTGCCTGTTGTGCCTGATGAGAATAAAATATTAATCACACCTTGCGCATTATGTAGATAAGGGTCAAGCACGGTACTTATGTTATGCGGAGTTAATAAGTCATCAAAAGACATGTCATTAACGCGTAAGTTAATGCCTTGATTTTTAGTGTTTAAGCAGATAATTGATGAAATCTGACAATTCATGATCTTTTGATAGAGCTCAAGTGTTTTATTGCTGCGAGTGATTACATCTTGTGTTACTACGAGTTTGCAATTGCTAATACTAAGCCGTTTATTGATTTCATTCTCGGAAAAGCTATCGGCAATTGAAACAACACTCGCACCAAGATAGATAACAGCCAAGTAAGTTGCCACTGCCTCGATATTCATCGGCATAATAATAGCAACGGTATCTTTGGGGCTTAATTGATAATGATGTTTAAGCCCTCGAGCAATTGTAAGCACTAAGTCTTTAAGCTCGGTATAATTTATTGTTTGATCGGTATATTTACCATAACGAACCCCTTTATAAATAATTGCAGGCTTCATTGCAAGATCATCTTCAACATCAATACAGCAATCAGCAATATTAAAAGAAGCGCCCGGTAACCATGTTGGTGTATAGGGGAATAATGACATATCAAAGCTTGTTAATGGTTTTTTGCTAAAAGATAAGCCCAAATCAGCAATCGCTTGCCCCCAGAAAGCTTGAGGGGCATCAATACTGTATTGATAAAACTGAGAAACATCCGAAAAATTAAGCTGATTAAGCCATTTGCCTAAATAGCTATTTTTCATTGTTTCACTATCTGGCAACCAAATAGGTTTAAATTCGCTCTTAGCATAACAAAGGTGATATAGCTTATAATGGCTATCAAAAGGAATATCGGATGTTAAATAGTATTGTGTTAGTTGTTGCCATTTTTCCTGAGGTGATAGTTTGCTTATAAGCAGTTGTTTGATAGCATTTATATCAGCTATTAATGGTGTATTACATAAAAAATCTAAATCCTTATCCATGGCTTTTCCTTTTTGAAATTGATTTAAAGCACAAAACAAGGATATTGTAGCTAAAATTAAATTGAAGTAAAAAGGTTCATTCCTGCAAAGTATTCGCTTGACCTTAATCCC
The DNA here is from genome assembly GCF_057495195.1 of Cysteiniphilum sp. Lineage (NCBI taxonomy): Bacteria > Pseudomonadati > Pseudomonadota > Gammaproteobacteria > Thiotrichales > Fastidiosibacteraceae > Cysteiniphilum > Cysteiniphilum sp. The sequence continues at coordinate 133,053 of NZ_JBXTEF010000069.1, forward strand.
AAGGTCGGAATAGAGTGTAGATGAGTGCAACTAAAAGGAGATATAAATGTTTGAATACCAAAATATTATTTATGCAATCGATGTTAATGACGATGTGGCAAAAGTATTAGATCATTTGGTTGATTACGCTAAAACCAAAAAAGCAAACTTACATGTTATCAGTGTCCATAAAACCGTTTTTGACTATGGCTATGGCGCAGGTGTTTCAGAGAAAACACCTAACCAGTTAATCAAGGATCGCTTGACACAGAAATTTACTGAAGTCACTGCAAGTATCTCCAAACATGATCATGTGATCTCTAAAGTGATTGATGCGGATTCTGTGGCAGATGGTATTATTGAATATATTGAAAAACAAAACATTGATCTTTTGATTCTCAATGGACATCACCATGGCGTTTTTGGGCGCATGGGTTCAGTCGCAAGCAAGATTTCTAATAATGCACCGTGCGATGTGGTTATTCTGAAAAATGCTTGATGCATATCAACAATTAAATGATGGTCAAAGTATCAGTCATTATCTTAGTTTATTAAATCAAATCAATGACAAAACAATCGTCATTACGGCAAACACTCGCCTAAAAGATCATTTAACGGCAATGTATTTAGACTATGCGCGTAATGAGCAGCAGTATGTCGTATTGCGTGATGCTTTTATGAGCTTTGATGGGGTGGTTGATGCTTTATATACTCACGCACAAATGATTGATAATGCGTTGCCTAACTTAATTAGCGATGATGAGGCACGCTTTTTATTGTTGAGCTTTCTTAAGGACGATGCGGATGTTTTTATGCCCAATGCGCAGCAAGCAAAGCTTGTACTTGGTGCATGGCAATTATTACAACAATGGAATTTGGATGTTAAATCGCTTGAGAGTGAAACAGCAAATAAGAATGTTCGTTTGTTTTTACGCTGGATCGAGCGCTATCAAAATACCTTGATTGAACATAACTGGATAGATAAGTCACGCCTCATCACAGCGCTTTTGGCAAAGCATGAGATATTAGCTAAGACGTTTGCACATTTGGATTATCAGAAAATCATCTTAGTTGGTTTTGATACCTTGACACCACAAATGGAGGCATTTTTTGCGCACTGTGTATCTAAGCTTAATATTACGATAGATAATTGGACTTTAATCAATACAAAAAGCAAGCTGCAAATAACCGAATATCTTGAGGATCAACTGGAGGTTCAAAAAGTTGCTAAAGCCGTCTTTGAATTAAGCCAAAGCGAGCCACAAGCAACAATTGGTGTGATTGTGCCAGATTTACAAACGCAATTTGGCGCTTTAATTGATGCCTTTGATCAGTATTTTATTGCAACTGAAGTCAAACAAAACCCTTTATTAGATAATAGCTCTCGTGAATATACCATATCAGGTGGTGAAAGCTTATTGTATCAAGGCATTGTTTATCAGCTGATGCTATGGCTTAAGATGAGTAAAACCCTAAGCTATGATGATATTAAGTTAATGCTAAGCTCAAGCTATCTTAAAGGGCATGCTGATCACAAAACACAAAGATATCAAAAGCTGCAAGCTCTTAAATCAAAAATCCCTGAATCTATTGAATTTGCTAAGTTGATTAAGCTTAAGTTATTTACTGATGATTGTGATCCAATCTTATTGGAAGTGATCACGCAAATACTACGTTTTCATAATTCACAAAAGCAAGAGGGTAAAATCACAGCCTTTACTTTTATTGAAAAGCTAAAAGAAGCACTTGCAATCCTTGGGTATCTTGATCATTGCAAGCTTACCAGTATAGAGCATCAGGCGTTGGCACAGTTTTATAAGCTACTTAATAAGCTTATTATGTTAACGCGCTTAGAGATTAAACTTGAGTTTAATCAGTGGTTGATAGAGTTACAAACCTTAGCCAGTAACACGCTTTTTCAAACTGAAACAACGACAAATCCACGTGTGCATATTCTAGGGATGCTTGAGGCAACTGAGGTTTATTTTGATCATCTGTTTGTGATACGCATGAATGATAGTAATTGGCCAAGTCTTGCTAACATGAATCCTTATTTGCCTTTGTCATTGCAAAGATCGCACTCGATGCCACATTCCAGTGTCGAGCGAGAGCTTCAATTTGCCAAAACCATAACCAAGCGCTTAACCAAACAGGCGCAACATATATATTTTAGCTATGCTTTATTAAATGATGAAAAAATACAAATGTGTTCCCCTTTACTGATGGGATTAGCTGCAATTGACTATGATCACACAAAGCTTGATTATAAAAGGAATGATGAAGTTCACTTTGATGTATTTGAGGATAGCTCATTGTCAGCCATGACAGCTGAAGCCAGTCAAATACTCAAAGGTGGCTCACAAATTTTTAAAAACTTTGCTGAATGTCCGTACCGTGCGGCATTGATTCATCGGTTGCATCTAGATGCCGATAAGGCGCATAAGCCAATATTATCAGCACTTGAGAAAGGTGTGATTATCCATCACGTACTAGAGCAGATTTGGCGCGAGTTAAGAACATCTGACAACTTAAGCAATATGCCAAGAGATGCACTGATTGAAAAAGTAACGCAACATATCCAATCAGCGTTAAATATGCATGTGGCGTTAATTAATATGCTGCCACAACTTATCAAAGAAGTTGAGATCATGCGTCTGCAAGAGGTGATCTTACAATGGCTTGACTATGAGAAATTACGCCAAGAGCCGTTTGAGATCTTAGCACTTGAGAAAGAGCTCAAATGTACGATTGCAGGGGTGACACTTAAGCTACGTTTAGATCGAATTGATCGACTTAAAGACAATCATACTGTCGTCATTGATTATAAAACTTCTAAAAGTTATCTCATTAGTGATTTGCTAAAATCACCGATTACTGAATCTCAATTGCCATTATATGCCATCTATGAAAATGCCGATGCCGTGGCAGTTGCGACGGTAAACGGTGCTAAGACTGGTTTGCAAAGTATCTCAAGCATTGACGATTGGATACAAGAAGGGCAGCCAAAATCTTATCCTACCAAAAAAATATCTGAAGATGCTCCACAAAATTACACGGCATTAAAACACTATTGGCAAAGACAGTTGGATGAACAAATGTCAGGTTTCGTTGCAGGGGAGTCGATGTTAACACCCTCAGCGGCGAGCTGTCAGTATTGTGAGTTTGCGATTGTTTGTCGTGTGAGTTATTTCTAGTCATCTTTAGTCATCAAGAAAAACACTTGTGATTATTGATCTGTTTGTATACTAAATGTGCATATATTCTTTTGACTTTAAGAGGAGCATATTATGAATACAAATAAGTTATTATCACCTGTTAAGTTTTTTAAAGTGTCACGCCTATCTCGCTATTTAGGCTTTGGCTCATTGTTTTGTTTTTCGCCGGCGTTTGCCGATATCTTACAACTTGAAAAGGGCAGTTATACTGACAGTTTGAATAATAGAGTGGATATAATGAGTGGCAAACCATTTACTGCATTAAATGCAGTACCTAAAGTCTCCTCACAGTTGAGCTCACCTTATCCAACAACCGATTGGTGGTCATCGCTTATTTGGAGCTTTAATAATCAAAACATGTTTTCAGAGGCGATGTTTCCGCATCCGTTAAGTGTCAAAACAAATGCCAAAGGTTTAGAGATTGGCTATCCACAAGAGGCGCGTGTTTATTCGCATGAATGGCAGGGCAAAATTTTGCAACGCAATTCAGGCTATCAATATCCGCATTTTGCTGATATGACGGTTGGTTTAGATGGTTTTAACGTTGATAAGACGGTTGTTGATGACTATTCCGATTGGAGTGTGACAAGCTTATGGCAACAAGGGCAAGATGAGTTAAGAGCGACTTTTGGTCATGGATTACCTTTTACCTATTTTGAAAAAAAGGGCAACAAAGATCTGGTGGTTGAATTTGCTGAGCTAAAACAAAACCATCACTTCTCACCGTTTAATGCACAAGTATTCACATTAGATCATATCAATGGTCAATATCTTGGAAATGCTACAGAGTTTGCCATATTTATTAATGCCAACGCACCAGGCTTGGCGATTAAAGCGCGTATATCCTATGATTTCAACGGTGATGGCGAGTATGACAAAGTCGAGCTTTATAGTAATTTTGCCACGGATGCTGACGAGCAAAGTATTGAGCGATATACGCAGAATGATCGCGGTGGCTTAGATCAAGATCGATCCTATGGTCAGTATCAACACTTTAATAATGGTAAAGTACGTGTTGAGATTTGGCAAACGGAAGGACAAGGAAGCTTGCTACTGGATTTAACACAAACAAGTGTTAAATTACCTTTTCAACTAGAGACGCAAAGCTATTATCTTGATGCGTCAAATCATCACCTAACAGCACATATGCCTGATGTTAATACTGTAAATATCGGTAGCAGTGACGAGCCGCGTGCCGCAGGTGATATCGCCAAGGTGTGGTATCAGTCAAATAATAGTGTTGGTGTTACCATTAACAATCACCATTACGGGATTTTTGCACCACATGGTAGCCAATGGCAGCGATTGCAGTATGGCAATAATGACTGGGTTTATGGTTTGCGATCTAATTTATCCGGCAAAGACTATTTCTCAGTGGCAGTTTTGCCAGACAATACACCAGAGACGCTTAGCTTTTATCAGAAACATGCCTTTGCCTTTGTGCGTGATACGCAGGTGAGTTTTGAGTATCAAAAAGAGCAAAGTCGTGTATTGAGCACTTTTAATATACAAACAGAATTAAAAGAATCTCATCCTGATTATATCAACACGCCATTGGCTGCACTTTATCGCCATCAATGGCTTAATAGCAGTGATGAGTTAAGCGCATATAGCTATCAAAGCGCGCGCGGTGAAATGCGTGTTATCGCGAATAATCATTTTAATACGTCAATACGCTTTCATGGGGTGTTGCCAATATTACCTAAGTTTGATGACAGCACACTGCTGCGCCAAAAGTTTATGGCAGACTTTCAAAGACTACAGGCAAACCCAACACTCTTTAGTGCCAAAGATACTTATTGGCGTGGTAAGGAATATGCCAAAGTTGCCGACCTTATTCAAGTGGCTGATCAATTGGGATTATCGACAGAGCGCGATTATTTATTATCACACTTAAAAAGTGATATTGCCGCATGGTTAACTGTTGATGCCAATAATGATCAGGCATTTTATTATTATGAGCCAATATGGGGTACACTCATTGGCTATCCGGCGTCTTTTGGCAGTAATGATCAGTTAAATGATCACCATTTCCATTATGGCTATTTGGTCAAAGCTGCAGCGGTTGTTGCACTGTACGATAGTGCGTGGGCTCATAATTATAAAGACATGATTAATTTGGTCATTAAAGATGTGGCAAATATTGAACGCAATGACATGCGCTTCCCGTGGTTAAGACAATACGATCTGTATGCTGGACACGCGTGGGCATCAGGGCATGCCAGCTTTGCCTCAGGTAATAATCAAGAGTCATCCTCAGAGTCGATGCATTTCTCAAGTGCGGTGATTTTATGGGCAGAGGCAACACAACAGGATAACTTAAGAGACTTGGGTGTGCTTTTGTATAGCTTAGAAAATCAAGCGATTAATCAGTATTGGTTTGATGTGGATAATGCCGTTTTTCCAAGTGATTTTGGTCATTCTAATAATGCGATTGTCTGGTCTGATGGTGGTGTTTATGGCACGTGGTGGACAGCAAACCCTGAGGAAATCCATGGGATTAATTTCTTACCGATTCATGGTGGCTCACTATACTTGGGGCAATATCCTCAGTATGTTGCTAAAAACATCGCAGATTTGAATGCCAGTAATGCCTTTTTTGAAACTGCCAATGGCAACAATAATCTACAGTGGAATAACTGGCAGGGGATTTTATTGCAGTATATGGCATTGCAGGATCCGCAAGGGGCGATGACAGCTTACCAAAACATGCAATACACGCCAGAATATGGCACGACAGATACCTTGATATATCATTGGTTGCATAATCTGACACTACACGGTCAAGTGGTTAAAGATATTTATGCAAATACGCCAAGCTATGCGGTTTTTAATAACAATGGTCAGTATAGTTATGTTGCCTTTAATGCCGATACTGTGGCGAAAGAAGTGCGCTTTAGTGATGGTGTGAATTTCGTCGTGAATCCTCGAAGTTTCGCACTTTTAGATAATGGCATTGTCAAACATATCCCCTTATCTGTTCAAGAGAATAGCACTGAAGATTCACATGATAATACAAACACAAATAATAACACGAGTGATGAAACAAACAATGCCTCCGAGGATACAACAGATAATAATTCATCGACAAATAACTCGAATAATAGTAATGATGGTAATAACAATGACCAGAATAATCAAAATGATGACAATAATAATGAGCAATCATCATCAACCACAGAGAATAATTCACAAGATATAACCACAAATAATGATGTCGATTTCGCGATAACTGATTCTGAAGAACGTTTTGACGGTGTATTACGCGTTAATGATAGTATGGTCACCATTGAGATAAATAGTGAAGTGACGCGTAACTATATTATTGTGCATTTTATCGATCACAATGGTGTGCAGCAAAATGTTCAACTGGTACTAAATGGTGTGATCAATGGTAAGTCGCAGTGGATTTATAGCACGCAGCATTTTGATTTAAGTAAACCATTTAAATTCACCTTGCAGGATTCAAAATTTGGACAATTTGAAAGTATAACGTATTTAGCAGATGACTTAGCAGTAAATACCGACAATACAGCGGCAAATAATAGTAATAACACAAGTGACTCCTCTAACAACAGCAATCATAACGACGATCAACGTATTGAGGTTAATGAAGCACGCTTTAGCCTATTGGCAGCTATCAATCAGTCTAATGGGGCATTTAATATTACGCTTAATGCCAAACAAGAGCGTGCTTATGTGATTATTCACTATGTAGATAAACAAGGTATTCCGCAGAATAGACACCTTATTAGGCAAGAAAATAATCATTGGCAATTAGATGCGAATAGTTTTGATCAAAATAAAGGTTTTTCTTTAACAATCGATGATCCTCATGGACAATTTTCAACAGAGAGGTATGTTTTCTAAGCATTAAGCATACTGCCCAATTCGCCAGCGGCGAGAGAGAAAATTATCGATATTGAGTTTCTTTTTAAGGAAATTTTGATTTTGTGCCAACATCGGTGTCGGCTCAGGATGGTGGAAATGAAAATTATACTTGCGCGCGATACGACGCAAGTTGCTGACACTACAGTCGAGTAGTTTTGCAATATCATGGGTTTCCATTTTACGGTTCATGCACTGTTGATAAAACTCTAGAATTGAGCAGTGGTAAAGGTTAGTAATTTTTTCTTCAACGGTGATTTTCTTCATTAACTTTCTCCCTATGCGTTCGTCCTTATATTTGTCTTGTCATTAGTGATTTAACAAAACATTACAATTAACGTTTCCTAATTAAGCATCCTGCTTCGGCAAATAAGCTATAATTCAACATGGTGCTTATTAGTTGTCAGTTACTTTATATAAAGCCTTAGCGGTTGGCTAGCATAAAATGTAAAAAAATTGTAAATTTTAGAAATTTAGTGCTTAACTCACTGAAGCATACATGTGGGTACAAACTATAACAAGAAGGAAAAAACCTATGGATAATGATAAAAAACTACCAACATATCAGGCGATAAAAGTTATAAAATTAGACTTAAAGGGACGCATTGCACCTGCTGTATTAGGCTTAGTTTTGGTTTTGAGTGTTGCTGCTACGCAAAAAGTAAATGCAGCAGCGACATCGACTGCAATGGACAATAAAACATTAACAATACCAACGCAAAGTGCTAATAATATTACAGTAGCTGAGGTTGAAAAGGCACAGTCTCAATGGGCAGTAGGAATTGTAGCAATAGGCGATGCTTATACAAATAAAGGAAATTATAAAAAAGTAGCTCAGAACCTAATCAACACGCTCTACGCTTACAATTATGAAAAAGGTGTAGTGATGTTTAAACCAACCAAAGCAAAGGAAATTCCATTTAGATCAACGAAAGAATCCGCTCTTTCTTATTTTGTCGGTGGCAACAAAAAATTTAAAGAAGATAAGGGCTTTGCTCTTCAACCATGGACAAAAGTGGTGTTCCATAACGATGGAATGTATTTCCATGGTGATATGGCGATTGTAATGGGTATGTATGACTTTACTGATGATGAAAATAAAGTAATAACCGTTGAATATACCTTCGCTTATGTTAAAACGCCAAATGGGCAGTTAAAAATTGTCTTACATCATTCTTCTGCACCATTTTCAGATTGATATCCTACAATAAACTCGCAAATTGCCTATATTCACTTACATGTCAGCGTGGTGCGGTATATAATGCCGCCACTGTTTTAGATCGGTTTATTTCACCTTTATGCAAGCAAATACAGCTTCAGAACGCAAGTCAGCGCGGATCTGGTTAAAGTCGCGTGCTCATCCTGCTAAAAAATGGGTACAACTCACTATTCTAGTGAGTTTTTTAAGTGGCTTGTTACTTATTGGGCAACTTTATCTGTTAGCGCATATTTGTTATGCCGCTTATATTGAGAAACTATCAAACATTGAACTTGTTAGCTACTTTGTGGCAATTATTGCTATTGTATTTATGCGAGCAGGTCTGTCGTGGCTTAAGGAAGTTGTGAGCTTTAAAGCAGCGGCTAAGGTAAAAGAGCAATTAAGAGACGATGTTATTGCGCATATTAATCAATTAGGCCCTGTCAAATCAGGTGAATTAAGCAGTGGTGACTTGATCAGTGCAGCAATGGAACAAGTGGAAGGCTTAAACAACTTCTTAATGTATTTCTTGCCTCAAATGACCTTAGCAGGACTTATGCCACTGGCGATTTTAATCTTTGTTTTTCCACAAAGTATTGTTTGTGGCATTATTTTATTGGTGTGTGCGCCATTAATACCACTTTTTATGATGTTGGTTGGTTGGGGCGCTGAAAGTGAAAACCAAAAACACTTTCAAACCTTAGCGCGAATGAGTAGTGCCTTTTTAGACACACTGCATGGCTTGGCAACTTTACGTCTATTTAATCGTGCTGAAAATCATGCGCAAAAAATCTTTGAGTATTCTGATGATTATCGTATTAAAACAATGAAGGTATTGCGCATTGCATTTCTATCATCTGCGGTACTTGAAGTGTTTTCAGCAGCATCAATTGCACTGGTTGCGATTTATCTAGGTATGGGGTTTATCAATAGTGCCAATGTCCATACAGTATGGTGGTCTTTTGAAAATATGACCTTGCAAGGTGGATTGTTTATTTTGCTATTAGCACCTGAGTTTTTCTTGCCTCTTCGTGAGTTAAGCACGCATTATCATGCAAAAACCGAAGCAATGGGGGCAGCTCTTGAGTTACAAAAAATATTTGCCTTATCAAAGCATGAAGATGTAAAAGGCGAGAATGATGTGCAAGGTGAAAAAAGTGAAAAAAGTGAAAAATGTGGAAAAGGTGAAAAGCTTTTGATTCAAGACTTACCAGTGATTGATTCAATTCAATTTAATCATTTAAGTTTTTGTTATGCTGGTAAATCTAAAAATGCACTGACTAATATTTGCTTTGAGGTCAAACACAAGCAGAAGATTGCGATTGTCGGTGCCAGTGGTGCTGGTAAAACGACTATTTTAAATTTGCTTATGCAATTTATGCATACAAAAGATGAAAGCATTACGATTAATCATGATTTACCACTTAATCGCATTGATGAAAAGACTTGGCTTAGTAGGATCAGTTGGCTTGGACAAAATGCCGGTCTCTTTAAAGGCAGCATTCGCTATAATTTACAACTTGCAGATGCTAATGCTCAAGATGATGAGCTATGGCATGTATTAAAACTGGCACAATTAGATCAAGAAGTCAGTGCATTTCCCGATACATTAGCGACTGAAATCGGTGAGCAAAGTATAGGCTTATCCGGAGGGCAGGCACAGCGTCTGGCATTAGCGCGCGCCTATCTTAAGCCTTGTGAGTTACTCTTATTGGATGAGCCTACGGCAAGTTTGGATAAAGAAAATGAGCGTCTTATCATGCACAGCTTATTAAACAATTGGCAAAATAAAACGGTGATCATGTTGACGCATCGCTTACAGTTCTTAAGCGAAATGGATCATATTATCGTGATGGATGAAGGACGAATTGTACAACAAGGGTGCTTGGAAGAATTGTTGCAAGATCAATCAAGTTACTTTTATGCACTATACCGTCACCAAGTATTAGAGGGAGAAGTTGTATGCGCGCATTAATCCCTTTTTTAAGTATTTTTAAGTATCAAGCAAAATGGATGTTTATTGGTACCTTTCTGGCATTTTTAGCGATTTTAGCCAGCATTGGTTTATTGTCTTTATCTGGTTGGTTTATCTCATCAACTGGGTTTGTGGCTATTTCAAGTTACGCAATTGCCAGCCAATTTAATTATTTTTACCCATCAGCTGGCGTGCGTGCTTTTTCATTGATGCGTATTCTAACGCGCTATGGTGAGCGTGTTGTCACACATGAGGCAACGTTTAAGTTATTAACTGATATTCGGGTATGGGTTTATAACAAGCTTGTGCCTCTAGCACCTACACATTTAGCACAATATAAAAGTGGTGACCTGCTTAATCGCTTAGTCACTGATGTTAACAGTTTAGATAACCTATATATTCGGATTATTTCGCCAAGTTGCGTGCTGTTTTTGTCGATCTTGCTTATTGGTGTATTTTTTAGCTTCTTAAGTATTCCTTTAGCGTTAATGACCATGGGCTTTGCTTTTGTTGCTGGGTTTTGTATTCCTGTTGTTGGGGGAAAATTATCCGCCCATACTGCAAAAACGCTAGCAGAAGAGTCTGCAGATTTAAAGACATCAATTACTGAGCATGTGCAATATTTAGCAGAGCTTAAGGTCTTTGCTGCAGAAGATAAGCATGCAAAGATAATTAATATGCAAAATAAAGCGCTTATTTCAACGCAACAAAAAATGAGTCATTATACTGGGCTTAATGCGGCTCTTATGACCTTGTTTTTGGGTGCGACACTGTGGTGTGGCGTATGGCTAATGGTCGGACTCGTTCATCAAGGTGTAATAAGTGGTGCTTTTATTGCCTTGGTTGCTCTAGGCATTATGGGCTTGTTTGAGGCGATTATGCCTTTACCTGTGGCTTATCAATACTTGGGAAGAACAATATCTTCAGCCAAAAGATTATTAAATATTATTGAACAAAAACCGGCAAAATTATTTGTTAATGATGATGGTAGTAAGCAAATAAATACGCCAAAACACAATAATATTTCTTTTGAGGATATTTCATTTAGCTACTCTGGGCGTAATAAGCTTATTTACGAGCATTTTAATCTTGAGATTGCAGCCAATGAAAAGCTTGCTATTGTTGGTGCTACAGGTTGTGGTAAATCAACGATTGTTTCATTATTAGCAAGGTTTTATGCGCCATCAGCAGGCAAAATATTAATTGGAGGCATTGATATTACACAATTTACCGAATCACAACTGCGTCAGCAAATAACAATTATTAGTCAGCATGCGCATATTTTTAATGGCAGTATCCGTGATAACCTGTTAATAGCAAATCCTAACGCGACTGATGAGATGTTATGGCATGCCTTGCATGTTGTTGATTTAAAAAACTTTGCATTAGAGTTGCCACGTCAGTTAGATAGCTGGACGGGAGAACATGGCAGGCATCTCTCAAAAGGACAGCAAAAGCGTTTGTCATTAGCGCGTGCGGTATTATCGCAAACACCTATTTTAATTTTAGATGAACCAACAGAAGGTTTAGATAAAGTCATTGAAAGAAAGGTGATTGATAACTTACAAGCGGTATTTAAAGATAAAACGGTGATCATTATTACGCATAACGACACATTGCTAAGCAGCGTTGATAGAGTATTGCGCATAACACAATAAAAAATGAAGTATTGAGCTATGACCATATTCCTGTCCACTTTGATTGTGTAAGCGTTGGCTGAGCGTAAGTCGAAGCCTCTATGAAGTGTGATCTTCCCAAGCTTACCCACTTCGACTAGTGCTCAGGGTACGGTGAGCACTTATGGGTGAGTATTTAGTCTTAAGTCAAGTATTGCATTGCACTATAAACGCGTGATTTCATTCGACAATAAGCGTTGTGCTAACTACAATGACTACAATTTCATAAGGAAACAGTAAGACGATCATAAGATGAAAAAATGTGGATTTGTCGCCATTATTGGGCGACCAAATGTTGGAAAATCAACGCTTTTAAATCATATTTTAAAATATAAAATCAGTATTACAAGTCGCAAACCACAGACAACACGTCATCAAATTACCGGTATCAAAACCATTGAAAACACACAGTTTATCTATGTTGACACGCCTGGACTTCACCAAGATGAACCACGTGCCATTAATCGAATGATGAACAAACAAGCAAGTAGCGTGATCAATGACGTCGATGTCATTTTATTCGTTGTCGAAGTGGGTAAGTGGACAACGGCTGAAGAGTGGATATTACAAAAGATCGAGTCGGTTAAAGTCCCCGTAATCTTAGTGATCAATAAGGTGGATCAATTAAATAACCGTCAAGAGGCAGTCGAGTTTACCGATGAGATCAAGCAGAAATATCCCTTTGCTGCAAGTTTTCTTGTTTCTGCTAAGCAGGGACATTTGATCAGTGAGTTAGAAGCCAAAATTGAAAGTTACTTACCGGAAAGTGAGCACTTTTTTTATGCCGAGGATCAGGTCACTGATCGCACCGAGCGTTTTATGATGGCGGAAATTATTCGTGAGAAACTGATGCGCACTTTAGGGCAAGAGGTACCATATCAATTAACCGTTGAGATTAACAAAAGCAAGTTTGATGAAGCGCGTCAAATTATGGAAGTTTATGCCACCATTTTGGTTGAACGTGCCGGACAAAAAGCAATGGTAATTGGCGCCAAAGGGCAAAAACTCAAAAAGATCGGCAGTGAAGCACGTCAAGATATGGAGTTTATGCTCGGGAAAAAAGTGTTTTTACAATTATGGGTCAAGGTTAAAGAGGGTTGGTCGGATGATGATCGTGCACTTAAATCATTGGGTTATGATTTTTAGAATTTTTAGAATTTTTAGGTTTTTTAGGGCTGGAGCTATTGTCAATGACTGAACAAACGACAGAAATTTCAAATAAAACAGAAACAGATAATCAAAATAAAGTGCCAACAGCAAAAAATGCTAGAGCAAAAGCGTGGAAGAAATATATCATTTTAGGGATTGTGATTTTGCTTTGTATAATCGGTTTTTACGCTTATGTAAAATATACCGAAATTTATCCATCAACCGATGATGCTTATGTTAATGCCGATGTTATTCATATGTCAGCGCAGGTCACAGGCAAGCTTGACAAGTTATATATCAGTAATAACCAAGAGGTTAAAAAAGGCGAGCTGTTATTTACGATTGAGCCGCAAAGCTTTGAATATGAGCTTGCTAAAGCCAAAGCGGATTTGACATTAGCACAAGAGGAAGTTGCAGCGATTAAAGACTCGATTAATCTACAAGAAGCGAAGCTTAAACAGGCGCAAGCACAGAAATTTGTCGCAGAGCAAAAAGAAGTGCGTATTGCCAAGCTAGTTGTTCAAGGAATGGTTTCAAAAGAAGATGCTGATGAGGCCAAAGGCGATCTTGAGGTGGCTAATGCCAATGTTAATGCTGCATTTGCCAGTATTGCCCAAGAGCAAAAACAATTAACATTGCAACAATCAAAAATTGCTGCTGCCAAAGCAAATGTGTCAACAGCAGCATTAAACTTAAGCTATACCAAGATTTATGCGCCTGCGTCAGGATTTGTGACTAACTTTACGTTGCGCCCAGGCTCGCTAATCACACAAAATCAAAATCTATTTGTGCTAGTCAGTAATGAGTCCTATTGGTTGGATGCGAACTTCAAAGAAACACAGATGTCACGAATGAAAGTTGGACAAAAAGCATCTGTAACCCTTGATATGTACCCTAATGTGACATTGCATGGCACGATTCAAAGTATTAGTGAGGGAAGTGGCAGTGTATTTTCTTTATTGCCTCCTGAAAATGCGTCAGGCAACTGGGTTAAAGTAGTACAGCGCTTTCCTGTGAAAGTTGTTCTTGATCAAAGTGAAGTGAATAAGGTGCCAAGTCTGCGCGTTGGCGCATCAGCAACCGTTGAGGTTGATACGAATTCTTAATTATTTGTAGAAGTTTAGGGGAGTGTTCATAAAACTGATCGACACTCCACTTTGCAACAGCATCATAATCAAACTCAACATCTTTAAAAAATCCCTGTATGCGTCGATAATTCGACTCGATTTTGGTGTTTCTTGCAAAATGGGTTGCCAAATGTGCAAGATTTACGGTTTGTCGTGAGATTAGGCTAACCAGAAGATTAGCGAAACAATCTAATCTTGATTTGTGCCAGTTAAAAATTTCCTTTAAACTATTCGTCAGCTGTTTGAGGT
>NZ_JBXTEF010000070.1:0-14786 GCF_057495195.1 Cysteiniphilum sp.
TTCACAGCTCAACATCTTTTTTCCTGAACGGTTAAAACTTGAGCTTTAGGGTGACACAGTTGAGTGAACAGTCTCGAAAGTAGCCGTGTTATTGGCAGGATGTGGTGTTTATGATGGTAGTGAAATTCATGAGGCTGTGTTGACATTATTATCTTTATCAAAACGTGGTATTGAATATGAGATAGTTGCACCAAATATCATGCAGCATCATGTGATTAATCATCTAACAGGTGATCAAGAGCCGCAATCACGCAATGTATTGATTGAGGCAGCACGCATCGCCCGCGGTGAAATAAAGGATCTATCCTTAGCCAATGCAGATGACTATGCAGCACTGATTATCCCAGGTGGCTTTGGTGCGGCTAAAAACCTATGTAATTTTGCCCTGAAGCAAGATAGTAGTTTTGTTGTCGAGCCAATTGTTTTAGCATTTATCAACAAGTTTAAAAGTGCACAAAAGCCTGTTGGCTTTACCTGTGTTGCCCCTGTTATTGCCGCGGCAATATACCCCAATGTAACGTTAACGATTGGCAATGATCAAACAACGGCTGATATTGTTGAGGATAAAGGTGCCAAGCACGTTAATAAATGTGTTACTGAAATATGTATTGACCAAATAAATAAAGTGGTAAGTACACCGGCGTATATGATCGGGCAAAGTATTGCAGAAGTGGCATCAGGAATAGATCACTTAGTTGAAGCAGTTGTATCTTTGAGTGTAGATCATGTTGTCTTTGCATCAGCAGAAGTTAAATAAAATCGCTCAACACGCGGATTAATCGCGGTAAGCATGGCATAACTTGAAGTGCCTATATGTGTGGCAACATCATCAACTAACAAATCAGAAGTGCCAAACAAAGTGACATTATCACCAATATGAATATTTTTATTCATGCCAATATCAATTGCCATCAGATCCATCGAGACTTTGCCTGCAGTAGGGTAAAGCTTGCCATTGATGGCCACCATGGTGCCGTTAGGAGCAGCTTGCGGATAACCATCACCATAACCAATTGTCACAATGGCGATTTGGGTTTTTGATTTGGCAATATATTGGCGGTTATAACCCACGGAATCCCCCACATCAATGGATTGAATTGCTACAATATGACTATGCAATGTCATAACAGGCTTAAGTGTGCACCTTAATAATGGGTGTGCGGCAGCACATGCACCATAAAGCGCTAAACCAATGCGAATGGTGTTGGTGTTAAAATCATTATTATTTAAGAGTGAGGACGCTGAGTTAAAGGCACTGATATGAACAAATGATTTATCTTTGATTAATGCTTGAAAGTGTTGTAATTGCTTTAATGTAAAAGATTGATCACAAGATTCTGATTCGGCTAAATGCGTTAATGCATTGAGAGGTTTATGATATGATTGTGCTTGAGTGTAAAGCACTTCAAACTCGTCTTCTGATAACCCCAAGCGGTTCATTCCTGTGTTGATTTTAAGCCATATCTCAGCGTGTTTATTTTGAAAATACTGACCAAGTAACTCATATTGATAGGCGCTATGAATAATCGGAATAAGTCTGTAGTCAATAAGTGTTTGTACCATGTCTTTGGAGAAAAATCCTGAAAAAACAATGACTTTGGTTTTCTTAACTCCTGCCAAAATAAGCTCGATACCTTCCTCAACACTAGCAACGCCAAAATAATCGCATAAACCATCTAATGCCTTAGCAATCTCAACCGCACCATGACCATAGGCGTTCGCTTTGAGCATAATAATCATGGATTTATTTGCGTGCAATGCACGGATATTGGCAAGATTTGCCAATAGATGACAAATATTAATATGCGCAAAGGCACGTAAATTGTGATGTTTTGCTGTCATGGTGATAACATCAAAGGCTATTAAATCAATGGATTGGACTAGGATAACGCCTTTTGCTCTAAGCACAAGCGCTTATTCGCTAAAAGAAAGTTTTGTAATGTTTTTAATCCTGATTCTGTCAAATAAGCCTCAGGGTGATATTGGATGCCATAGATAGTTAAGTGCTTATGTGCAAATGCCATGAGCTCATTGTTCATCGTCAGTGCGATTGGTTGTAAATCATCTGGTAAGCTTGTGATGTCAACAATCAGTGAGTGATAGCGTGTTACTGTCAAAGGCGATTGTAGCCCTTGGTAGAGTGAGTGGTTGGTAAAATGAATTAAACTGCATTGCCCATGCATAATGTTAGCTGCATGAATGACTTTAGCGCCAAAGTATTGTGCTAATAACTGATGACCAAGGCAAATGCCTAAAATCGGTATGTTGCTATCAATGATGCGTTTGATCTCAGGGTATAAATGTGTTAATTCATCAGGGTGTCCAGGACCTGGCCCTATAATGACGCCACTAAATTGGCTGTAATCAATCGATTGATCAAGTTGATCTGATTTGAATGAGATAATTTTCTCACCCAATTGGGCAAAATAATCCATTAAAATATGGGCAAATGAATCATAGTGGTCAATAAACAGTAACATCTTAATTTTTATACTTCTTACATGGTTGTTTGTGCGCTTAAAAAGCACGATATTTTACCTCGAACATCATTAATAAGGTAAATGTTTTTGCTTGATTTTAGTTCTTCTATAGAAATTGAGCGCTCATGAATTTGCCCAGCTTGAAGTAGTTTAGCGCGCGCAATGCCAGGTAATAGACCATCACTAACAGGTGGTGTATATAAGATATCATCGATTTCAATGATAATATTATAAAAACGTGCTTCAGTCAGGTGATGTTGTTCATTGAGGAAAATAAGCTCGCAATTTGGCTTATCCGCAATATATTGGCTGTGCTTCTGTGTATAAAAGCCACGTGTGCTGTGATCATCGGTTTTATGCTGCCATAGCGGGTTATTTGAGTCTATTTGCTCAGGACAAATAAATAGTTCAATGTGATAAGGAGTGGGTGATTGCTCAAGTTGTTGATGCGTAATCGTCAAATGCCCGTGATAATCCACAGCAACTCGAAGTTTATATTGTTCATTGTTTGCCGTGATGAGTGTTTCACAATATTGCAATAATGCAATTCTTAACTTTGCTATATCCAAAGTAAAGTGTAAAACAGATACGGAATTGCATAAACGTTCAAGATGTAAATCACACGATGTAAGCCCATTTTTATCATAAAGCATGCTTTCAATCAGTTGAAACTGAGGGTGATACAAGCGTTTGATAAATTGAATTTTGGTGGTCATTTCTTTCCATTCGTCATCTTGTGTAGACTGAATGGTAAAACCGCCACCAACACCGCAATGCCATAGCTCATTATTTTGTTGTGTTAATGTGCGAATAGCAACACTAAAGCACATATCATTATTTGGCATAATATAGCCGATACAACCTGTGTATAAACCTCGCGGAGGTTCAAGCTGTTGAATAATTTCCATCGTGCGTTTCTTGGGTGCACCAGTGATCGAGCCGCAGGGAAACAAATGCTCAATAATATCGGCAAAAGGGATGTTACTATCGACTTTGCCGGAAATCGTTGAGGTCATTTGATAAACGCTTTTATAGGTTTCAATCGCAAAGGGCTTACTGACCTTAATTGAGCCTCTATCGCAAATACGAGCAAGGTCATTACGCAATAGATCGACGATAATTAAATTCTCGGCTTTGTTTTTTGGGTCTGTTCGTAAAAATTCATAGGATTGTAGATCGTCATTGTGATCATCAAAACGTTTGCTAGTGCCTTTCATAGGGTTTACTGTGATGGTGTCGCCTTGCTTTTTAAAAAATAGCTCAGGTGAAAACGATAAAACAGTCATTGGCTTAAATGGTAGAAAAGCACTATAGCTCACCGGTTGTTGTGCTTTTAGTTGCGTGTAAAGCTCATAAGGAGCTAAGCTGGATCGCAACTTAATGCGCTTGGTATAGTTGATCTGATAGCTTTCACCATCGGTTAATGCTTGTTGTACACGCTTGAAGTCTCTGGCATATTGCAATTGAGAGAGTGGGTCATAAATCAGGTCTATTGCAGTGCTATTAGTAGTAGTGGTTATCTGAGTTTGAAGTAGATCTGGTGAACATTGCTCAAAGGCAATAAAATGTAAAAGTGGCGTGTTGAGCCTTTGAGATGCTGTTTTCAAGGAAGTAAAATCAGGGTTTAAATGATAAGCTGCTTCATAGCTGATAAAACCAACAAGATATAAGCCTTGTTGTTGTAATTCTGCTAATTTTGCAAATGCAAATTTTAGCATCTTGGGATCAGTGCATAGGACTTCACTATATGGTTTGCTAAAATAAAAACTCTTGTCACTGCTGTCTAAAGTGTTTTCAAGATAAGCAAATGGAGGTAGATGATTGTTAGGCATTGTCGATCTCTTTTTTTAAGCGAAAGCGGTCAATTTTACCGGTGATATTAAGGGGGAGTTGCGGGTATAAATAGAGCTGATCAATATGTTTATATGCGGCAAGAAATGGCGTGATAAATGTGTTAACGGTCTCTAAAGTAAGTGACTGATTATCTTTGGTAGCAATGCATGCACAGATAAGCTCACCCCAAATATCATCTTTCTTACCAATAACTGTAACTTGCTCAATTTGCGGCATTTGATGAAGATAGTGCTCAAGTTCCAATGGTGCAATTTTAGAGCCACCTTTGACAATGATATCTTTAATACGCCCAAGAAAGTATAAATGACGTGTATCATCAATATATCCATAATCACCCGTGGCTAGCCACTTTCCTTGGTGAGAGATTGGCTGCATCGGTGCTTTAATATATAGCTCGCCAATGTGCTTATGATCATCGTTAACATGCTTAAGATGATCGTGTTCAATCGCTTCAATTTTTATCTCGACATCATCAAAAATCTTGATTTTATTGTAAACGCTAGACGCTGTAAGATTTTGCGCATAGCCATAGACTTCGGTCATTCCCAAGCCGTTTAGTAACGGTGTATTAAAGGTTTCTTTGATCAAATGTATTAAAGATTCACTTGGCTGATCACCTGCAACGCTTAAGTGCCTAAGTTTATGGGTTATTGGCGTTTTCTGGGCTTCAAGTGCTAACTGGTAATACATTGTTGGTAGTAGTGCCAATGCTGTGACTTTATGTTGATTAATCAGTTTGAGTGAGGTTGTTGCATCAAAGCTAGGCGCTAATACCATGCAATTGCCAAGAGCTATGTTGGGTAATAGCTGATATGAAAAGGCATAGGCGTGATTAAATGAAAGATGCACAAGGGATATATAACCTTTATTAAGACCATAATCAAATTGACGGGCATAGGCATAAGCTAGAATTTGATGCGTGTAATGTCCATGAAAGTTATAGTGCCCACCCGTGCCAGAGCTTATATGATAGGTGATACCTTCATTTTGGGCTTGAGGTAAATCGGTAGTATCAGTGCTGGAGGCTTTCTTTAAGCGCTGTAAATAATCTAAAGCATTATCAATAATAACAAGTGTAATCTGCTGAGTTTGGCAATAATGATTAAGTGCCTCAGAGTGCTGCTTTGGTTCAATTATTAACAGATCTGGCTTGGCTCTTTTAACAAGCTCAAGTAACTCATTGGCAATAAAGCGTGGGTTAACTGGTATACAGTTGATTCTTTGATACCAACTTGCAAAAAAAAGCCCAACAGAAAAAGGTGAGTTATGTATTGCAAACATGACTTTAGTTGCGTTGTTTTCTTTTAACCAGTGGGCAATGCTAAAAGTGTAATCATACATGTTCGCATAGCTAAACACTTGATTTTGATAGATAAACATTGGCGTATCATCTAAGCGTTTTAGATGCGCTAGAAAGTGATCAACAGTTTGAATGTCAGTGGATGTTAACATGCCGGCTCTTAATACCTATTGTCAATAAATCGATATTTTAGGGTAAAGAGTAACTTAAAACAATTGAATCTTTAGTGCATGCTTTGCCATCAAAATAAGTAGTATCAGCTAGCACCTTTCCTCTTGTGGGATATGTCGTTCAGCTTAGAGTGAACGGGTGAGAGGGAATTAAAACGCAATTTATTCTTGATTCATTACTATAAAAGTGAAGTATGCTGATATAAAATGATGGCATTGCAAAATGAGCTAAAAGGATGATAAAGCAATGTCAAATTATTTAATCAAGTCACCAACGATTGTCAATGAGGGCAAAGTTTTTGTCGCTGATGTATTAGTAAAAGACGGTAGAATTGCCAAGATTGCCCAAGATATTTCTACCACCTCTGATGTGAAAGTAATCGATGCTGAAGGGCTACATTTGTTGCCTGGTATGATCGATGATCAAGTGCATTTTCGTGAGCCTGGATTGACATACAAGGCGGATATTGAGAGTGAGTCAAAAGCGGCAGTTGCCGGAGGTATTACCTCCTATATGGAGATGCCTAATTGTAACCCTGCAACGGTGACGATTGAGCGACTCAATGCAAAAAAAGCACTAGCGGCAACCAAATCACATGCTAACTATGCTTTTTATCTGGGTGCAACGAATGATAATGTTGATGAGCTTAAACGTTTAAGCCCAGGGGATGCCTGTGGCGTTAAGATCTTTATGGGTGCATCAACCGGCAATATGTTGGTTGATAATGTTAAAACCTTAGAAAGCTTCTTTGCTAATTCGCCGATTCTTATTGCCACACATTGTGAAGACACACCAATGATTGCGCAAAATGAAGCGGCATATCGTGCGCAATATGGTGAAGATGTACCGTTTGATTTGCATCCTTTGATTAGAAGCAGAGAAGCTTGTATTAAATCATCTACCTTGGCAGTTAGTCTGGCTAAAAAGTTTAACACTAAGCTTAATGTGCTGCACATTACCACCAAAGATGAGTTGCAATTGTTTGCGGAGAACAAAAATATGTCACTTGCTGACAAGCGTATTACTGCTGAGGTTTGTGCACATCATTTATTCTTTTCACGCAAGGATTATCACGCGCGGGGCGCTTTAATCAAATGTAATCCTGCAATCAAAGAAGAAGAAGATCGTTTGGCGTTGCTTAAAGCTGTTAATGATAATGTATTAGATGTCATTGCCACGGATCACGCACCTCATACGTGGGCTGAAAAACATCAAAGTTACTTCAAGGCACCATCTGGCTTGCCATTGGTGCAGCATGCGTTATTGTCATTGCTTGAGTATTACCATCAAGGTGTTTTTTCATTGGAGAAAGTTGTTCAAAAAACTTCACATGCGCCAGCGATAATCTATCAGGTTGAAGAGCGCGGCTTTATCCGTGAGGGTTATTGGGCTGATTTGGTGTTAGTCGACCTTAATGCGCAACAGCATATGAGTGATGTTGCGGCAAAATCAAAATGTGGTTGGTCACCGTTTAGCGGCTTAACTTTTTCATCAACAATTAATAAAACATTTATTAATGGTGTTCTGAAGTATGATCATGGGCGCATTGTTGCAGATGACTTAGGTGTGAGCCTAGATTTTGCGGCGTTTTAATCAGTCATTAATTGGCTATGACCATATTCCTGCCTACTTTGATTGTGTAAGCGTTGGCTGAGCGCAAGTCGAAGCCTCTATGAAGTGTGATTACCCTTCGACTTACGCTCAGGGTACGGTGAACACTTGTGGATGAATATTTAGTCTTAGCCCATTAATTTTATGACTACTCTTTTGTGAGTTATTTTGTTGATTGCTTGCTTCTAAAAGGTGTTTCTCAACTGTCATCCAGTAAAAACCATAGTGATTCATCATGCTCTCCTATTACTTATTATTAGTTTGTGTATTGGCATATTTTTGTGCTTCATCATTTGCTAACCAGTGCATCATATAAAAAATCATAAGTTTTCTTAGGCTGTTATTTGTTTGGTATAAGTATATTATATGTTCTGATATTGCTAGATGCAGTTTCAAAGGTGTAACCTAATGTATTAATCTTGATACATCTTTGTAAGTTATTTTAAGCAATTAAGCAAAACCAGTTACGAGCGGCATAAAACTAATATATATTAGCCATACTCTATGATGAGGTAAGTGGATAAGTAAATATGAATGACTATAATTTTTTTGATGTTGCCATTGAGGCATCGGCACTTAAGTTTGGTGAATTTACATTAAAATCAGGGCGTATTAGCCCTTATTTCTTTAATGCAGGGCTGTTTAATCATGGCAAGACCTTGCATCAATTAGCAGAGTGTTATGCGGCTAAATTAATAGAGAGCAAGGTACAATTTGATGTGTTATTTGGTCCTGCTTATAAGGGTATCTCTTTGGCGGCACTTGTCGCCTCTATTTTATATAGTCGTTACGGTAAAGATATTGGTTTCTGTTACAACCGTAAAGAGCAGAAAGATCATGGCGAGGGTGGCATGCTTGTTGGTGCTGATATCAAGAATAAAAAAGTATTAATTATCGATGATGTGATCACTGCAGGCACGGCGATTAAAGAGGCTATTGAGATCATTAGAGATCATGGTGGGAGCATTGAAGGCGTTTGTGTTGCGCTAGATCGTCAAGAAATTGCTCCTAACGAGGAAATATCAGCCGTTAAAATGGTTGAGAAGGCTTATCAATTTCCTGTTTATGCGATTGGCAATCTAAATGACTTAATTGACTATCTTAAAGAAAAAGGGCAGATTGAGCATGAGTTGATTGAGCGTATGAAAAGCTATCAGCAAAAGTATTCAGTGGCGCAAAAATAAGCTTTGGCTGTGCTTGTTGTTTCTCTCAAAAGCATGTATCATACGGCCGTTGCTAAGCTGTCACGATGTTTTTTATGGTTAAATATATCAAATATCACATGGGAAGTTTAACAAAAGAAATAAATCTTAGGAGAAAACACTATGTTAAGCACCGAGCAAAAACAATCGATCGTTTCTGAATATCAACGTTCAGAAGGCGATACGGGCTCACCAGAAGTACAAGTTGCATTATTGACAGCTCGCATTACCGGGTTGCAAGGGCATTTTGCATCGCATAAACAAGATTTCCACTCAAGACGTGGTTTGTTGCGTTTAGTCAGTCAGCGTCGTAAGCTTCTTGACTATTTGAAGAGCAAAGATATCGAGCGCTATCGCGCATTGATCGGGCGTTTAGGTTTACGTAGATAAGATCAAAGATACGACACACCGCAAAACAATGATAATAAGGTACACACGTGAAAATATTTAAAGAAGTCTTTCAGTTAGGACAACATCAAGTAACGTTAGAAACTGGATCAATGGCGCGTCAAGCGGCAGGTTCGGTTTTGGTTACTATGGGCGACACCGTTGTATTGGTAACGACTGCAGCGCGAAAAGAGGCTAAAGAAGGTATAGATTTCTTCCCATTGACAGTCAACTACCAAGAAAAAGCATACGCAGCAGGTAAGATTCCAGGCGGGTTTCCACGTCGTGAAGGGCGACCAAGTGAAAACGAAACCTTAACGGCTCGTTTGATTGACCGTCCGTTGCGCCCGTTGTTTCCAGAGGGCTTTTATAATGAAGTTCAAGTTGTGGCAACCGTGTTATCATATGATTCTGAGGTGCCACCGGATATTCCAGCGCTGATCGGTGCTTCGGCTTCGTTGGTATTATCTGGGGTGCCATTTGAGGGTCCTGTTGCTGGTGTGCGTGTCGGCTTTATTGATGGGCAATATGTTTTAAACCCATCATTTGCCAAACTAGATATTTCAGAGTTGGATTTAGTTGTCGCCGGTACGAAAGATGCCGTGTTGATGGTTGAGTCAGAAGCAAAAAGTTTGCCAGAAGATGTCATGCTTGGTGCTGTTTTATATGGTCACAAAGAAATGCAGGTGATCATTGAAGCAATTAATCACTTAGCGAAATATGCTGCTAAGCCGCGTTGGGAATTTATGCCACAAGCGGAAAATAAGGCATTAAAAGAGCAAATTAAATCACGTTTTTACAGTGAGATTAAAGCAGTTTATCAAGAAACTGAAAAACAAAAGCGTGTTGAGGCAATCAACCAATTACGTAAAACAGTGGTTGAAGCTATTGTTGCTGATGAAACTGAGTTAGAAGAAGTTTCTGTAGAAGAGATTAAAACAATTTTCCACGACATTGAAAAAGAAGTCGTTCGTAAAAATATTTTAAGTGGCTTGCCACGTATTGATGGTCGTGATACACGTACAGTGCGTCCAATTAATGTGCGCACAGGTGTTTTACCTAAAGCGCATGGTTCAGCGTTGTTCACACGTGGTGAAACACAAGCTTTAGTGGTGACAACTTTAGGTAATGATCGCGATGCACAGTTGGTTGAGACTTTAGGGGGCGATAAGAAAAATCGCTACATGTTACATTATAATTTCCCGCCATACTCAGTTGGTGAAACGGGTATGATTGGCACACCTAAGCGTCGTGAGATTGGTCATGCTAATTTGGCGAAACGTGCAACACAAGCTGTATTCCCAAATGAAGATGCTTACCCTTATGTTATCCGTGTGGTATCTGAAATTACGGAGTCAAACGGTTCAAGTTCGATGGCAACAGTTTGTGGTTCATCACTGTCAATGATGGATGCCGGCGTGCCGTTAGCCGCTCCTGTTGCAGGTATTGCAATGGGGCTCATTAAAGATGGCGATAAATATGCGGTATTGTCAGATATCTTGGGTGATGAGGACCACTTGGGTGATATGGACTTTAAAGTCGCGGGTACGCGCTATGGTGTAACAGCTTTGCAGATGGATATCAAGATCAAGGGTATTACGCGTGAGATCATGCATGCCGCCCTTGAACAAGCCCGCGAAGGTCGTTTACATATTTTGGGCATTATGAATGAAGTTATTTCTGAGTATAAAACAGAAACCTCTGATAATGCGCCACAAGTTGAAGTCATTACAATCGATCCAAGCAAAATCCGTGATGTAATCGGTAAGGGTGGTGCGACGGTTAAAGGTATTACTGAGAAAACTGGTGCATCGATTGATACCTCTGATAATGGTGAGGTGAAAATTTTTGCCAAGAGCCGTAATGCATTAAATGCTGCCATTGAAGAAGTGTTAGCATTAACAGCCAGTGCTGAAATTGGTCAAACCTATAGCGGTAAAGTCGTTAAAGTCCTAGATTTTGGTGCGTTTATTAATATTCTGCCTGGTAAAGATGGTCTATTGCCATTTGCTGATCTTGAGAGCATTGGCGTTAATCCAAATACAATGGCAGAAGGCAAAAGCATGAATGTTATGGTGCAAAACATTGATCGTATGGGCAAAATCAAGCTTGTACCAGTTCAAGAATAGTAAGTGAAATAAGGGAGCAAAAGAAAGCAAAATGAGCGTCCAACAGGCACAACCGCTTAATTTTACTGATGCAGCTGCTTTGAAAGTAAAAGAGCTAATCTCAGAAGAAGACAACAACGATTTGAAGCTACGCGTATATATCACTGGAGGTGGTTGTTCGGGGTTTCAATATGGCTTTACCTTTGATGAAGCGCAAAAAGAAGATGATATGATCTTTGAGAATCATGGTGTTTATTTATTGGTAGATGCGATGAGCTTCCAGTATCTTGTCGGTGCTGATATCGACTATAAAGAAGATGTCGAAGGTGCTCACTTTATTATTCGTAACCCAAATGCTAAAACCACCTGTGGTTGTGGCTCTTCTTTTTCTGTTTAAGTTTTTTTCAAATTATAGGGCGTATACAATACGCCCCTACGGTTATATGGCACTGGGGCGAGAGTAATGTCTTGCAATAATTTACTCAATAATGGAGTTGAATCAGTGGCTGATATTTGTATTAGGTTGCTTACATCTGCCGATTGGCAATTATGGAAAACAATACGCTTACAAGCGTTAAAAGACTCACCTCAGAGCTTTGGTTCATCCTATGAGGAAACCTTGCGTTGTAATGATCAGTATTTCAAAAATATGCTCGAGAAAAATGATGTTTTTGCGGCTTTTGATGGTGGAGATATAATTGGCTGTGTTGGTTTTTCGTCTTTGAAGAGTGCTAAAACCGCGCATCGCGGAATGATTTGGGGCATGTATACCTCCCTAGCTGTTCGTGGTAAGGGTGTAGCTAAGCAATTGATGCAGCAAGTAATCAAGCATGCTGCTAACTCTGTGACGCATCTACATTTGCATTGCGCGACTGGAAATACTGCAGCACTGGCATTATATCAACAACTGGGCTTTGAGATTTATGCTACAGAGCCAAAATCAATAAAAGTGCACAATCAATTCTATGATCAATATTGGTACCGATCATAAACCATTTTACAGTATTTCTTCCTTTGCCTTTTATGTGATTTTAATAAGTTGAGTTTTGAGAATAGTCATAGCTATTACCTGCAATTCAGCTTATTAAAATTTTCACAAAATGCGTTGAAATTAAACACCGCAAAATGATTTACGAGCGGTACAATGATGTTAGAATTAGCATAAGTTTATCGTGTTGACTTAAGGAACCATATGAAAGTCGCCTTTATTATTGATCCATTACATACCTTTAATATCAAAAAAGACACTGCTTATATGATGATGCTATCGGTTGCCAAGAAAGGCTGGCAACAGTATGTGTTTGAACTAGAAGATATATTTGTCGAGGATGGTGTTGCATATGGAGAAGGGTGTGAACTAACGCTCACTGCAAGCAAAGAACATAACAAATGGTATCACCTAAACCCAATGAATAAAGTGAAACTAGGTGATTTTGATGCGATCTTTATGCGTAAGGACCCACCGTTTAATATGGAATTTGTCTATGTGACCTATATTTTGGAAGTGGCTGAAAAGCAAGGTGCGTTAATTATCAATAAGCCGCAAACCTTAAGAGATGCCAATGAGAAGTTTTCAATTACGCGTTACACTGATTTGGCGCCAAAAACCATGGTGAGTCGTTCATTTAAGCATATTAAGCGTTTTATTGATGATTATCAGGATGTGGTGGTTAAGCCGCTTGATGGTATGGGGGGCGAGTCAATTTTTCGTATCCAACCAAATGATCCCAATAAAAATGTCATTCTAGAGACAATCACAAAATATGAATCACAATTTATTATGGTGCAGCAATATCAATCAGCGATTAAAGATGGTGATAAACGTATCTTAATCGTAGATGGTGAGCCATTAGAATACTTGGTGGTACGCATTCCAAGTGGTGATGATAGTCGTGGCAATTTAGCGCGTGGCGCATCAACGGTGGTAAGAAAGCTTACGGCTGAAGAGTATGAAATTGCTAGCATTGTTGGCAGGGATCTCAAACAAAGTGGCGTGCTATTTGCCGGCATTGATGTTATTGGTAATTGTTTGACTGAGATTAATATAACCAGTCCAACGATGACGCAACAAATTTTTAATGAAAGTGGTGTCAATGCAACAGATATGCTGATGGATGTCGTTGAAGATCGAGTGATCAATCGAAAGTAAATAAGAAGAAATAGAAATAGATAGGAATAAATAAAATGACAAAATCAGAAAATTTGTTTAATCAAGCAAAGCAATATATTCCAGGCGGTGTTAACTCACCCGTGCGTGCGTTTAAAGGTGTTGGTGGCACACCTAAGTTTATTGCTAAGGCAAAGGGTGCTTATGTTTATGATGTTGATGCCAATGAATATGTTGATTATGTTGGTTCTTGGGGGCCGATGATCTTGGGACATGCTGATGATGATGTGATCAAAGCAGTGCAAGATCAGGCCGCACTTGGCTTAAGCTATGGTGCGCCATGCGAGCTTGAGGTAAAACTTGCCCAGAAGATTTGTGATTTGATTGATAGCATTGATATGGTGCGCTTTGTTAGCTCTGGCACTGAAGCAACAATGAGTGCTGTGCGCTTAGCGCGAGGCTACACTAAACGTGACAAGGTGATTAAGTTCGCTGGATGCTATCACGGTCATGCTGATCAGTTTTTAGTGGCAGCGGGATCTGGCGCGTTAACGCTTGGTGTACCAAATTCACCAGGTGTGCCAAAAGATACGGTTAAAGATACATTAACAGCATCATTTAATGATCTAGAGAGTGTTGCTAATTTATTTAAAACATATCCCGAGCAAATCGCTTGTATTATTTTAGAGCCAATTGCTGGCAATATGAACTTGATTGAACCCACCAAAGCATTTTTACAAGGCTTGCGTCAATTATGTGATGAGCATGGGGCTTTACTTATCTTTGATGAAGTGATGACAGGCTTTCGTGTTGGTCTAACGGGCGCGCAAGGCTTATATCAAATCACTCCTGATTTAACAACCTTTGGTAAAGTGATTGGTGGCGGCATGCCTGTGGGTTCCTTTGGCGGCAAAAGAGAAATTATGGAGCTTATCGCACCTGTAGGTGGTGTGTATCAAGCAGGGACATTATCAGGCAATCCAGTGGCAATGATCGCAGGATTAGTCACGTTAGATAAGATCTCGCAACAGCGATTCTATGAGGCGCTAACAACCAAAACACAAAAGCTTGTTGATGGGCTAAATCAAGCGGCTCAAGCACAAGGCTTTCCATTTTTAGCAAAATCTTTGGGTAGTATGTTTGGCGTGTTTTTCACTGATGCACAAGATATTCTAAGTTTTGATGATGTTAAGGCGTGCGATTTAGCGCGCTTTAATCGTTTTTTTCACTTTATGCTTGAGCATGGTGTTTATTTCGCGCCATCCGCATTTGAGGCAGGTTTTATGTCGATTGCACATAGCGACCAAGAGATTGATAAAACAGTTGTATTGTTTGCAGAGTTTCTAAAAAAAGAAGCTGTAATTGGTTAGTTTATCATTAAAACTTAAATTGTATGAGTCTGGATATAATCTGACATACTCGGGGCTATCTAGCTGCGAGCAGAGTAGGGGGAATAAATCATATTAATGTTGTAAATGTAGGACTATAACCCATATTTCGCACCAAAATTATAAAATTTGATTTATCATCTACTGTACAATAAAAATATAATGAAGATTCATGCTT
>NZ_JBXTEF010000071.1:0-2115 GCF_057495195.1 Cysteiniphilum sp.
TTCCTGCAATGTACGTCAATTTTAGCCATTTTTGATTTAGCATTATAAAAACAAATATGCTAGAAAACTACACTACCGTATTTTACTCTTGATCCTCATAATCATTATAATCGCCATCATCGTCAAAATTATCAAAGTCATCATAATCGTCAGCGAAGTCGAAATAATCATCATCAAAGTCATCCTCTATATAGCTATATAAGCTCTCAGCATCTTGACGTAGTGCATGGATGAGATCTTGCATGTCTTTAGGAGGTTTCGCACTAAATTCAACTACTTCAGCACTTATGGGGTGAATGAATGCTAATTTATACGCATGTAAGGCTTGGCGCTCAAAGTCTTTTAATATATCTTGCGCTTTATCGGATAAACCACGCGCAAGTTTCAACCTTGGGTTATAAACAGGATCACCAACTAATGGCGCTTTAAGATGTGCCATGTGCACACGAATTTGATGGGTGCGTCCGGTTTCTAATTTGCAACGAATGCGTGTATGTGCACGATAGCGCTCTAATACCACAAAGTGGGTAATGGCGTCTTTGCCTGTAGGGGTCACTGCCATTTTTAAACGATTGTGCGGGCTTCTGCCAATTTTGGTTTTGATCGTGCTGCCTACGGTAATATAACCTGTGGCAATTGCTTCATACTCACGTTTGACTTGACGTTTGGATAATTGGGCGACAAGTGATGCATGCGCTTTGAGACTTTTAGCCACAACCATTAATCCAGAAGTATCTTTATCCAGTCGGTGAACAATACCTGCGCGTGGCACTTTGGCGAAGGCTGGATCATGTGCTAATAGCGCATTGGATAATGTGCCGGATAAGTTGCCAGCTCCTGGATGAACAGTCAGTCCTGCAGGTTTGTTAATAACAATGACATCATCATCCTCATAAATTATATCAAGCGGGATATCCTCTGGCTGCCAGTGGTTTTTATCCTCTAATGTGGCATTAAGTGATATTTCTTCGCCACCAATGATTTTATCTTTGGCCTTTTTGATCTCACCATTCACAAGAATGGCGCCTTGTTTTAGCCATTTTTGTAGTTGTGAGCGTGAGTAATCACTGAAAACGTTGGATAAACATTGATCCAAACGTTGACCCGCACAGCTTTCAGGTGCAATAACATTTTGCTGAATGTTTTTAGATACGGTATGATGTGGCACAAATAAAATCCTATCAAGACGCCGGTTAAATTGTGCATCATTGTAAACAATAAATGACAAAGGCGGTAATAAATTAAAGGGTAATCGATGAAAAAGATCAGTTTGGCATTAAGCGGCTTGGGTGCGCTTTTGTTAATGGCAGGATGCTCAACAACAACGACTAAGGCATTGCCATATCAAGGCGAAAGTGCTGAATATATTTATGCCAAAGGGCATGAGCAGGTTAAAGATGGCGATTATTATAAAGCAATTGATAGCTTTAGGTCATTAAACTCACAATATCCATTCCAAAGCTATACTGAAATGGGTAACTTAGAGCTGATTTATTCCTATTATCAAGATGGGCAGCCTGAGATGGCGTTAGGATTGGCTCGTCAGTTCTTACGTGCTTATCCGACATCAAAACACTTAGGGTATGTTTATTATATGATGGGCGTGATTAACTATGATAATGGTCGTGGGTTCTTACAACGCCGCTTGCCATACGACATGGCGCAGCATGATCCAGCATCATACTTACAAGCGTTTAATGATTTAAAGCGCTCAGTAATCTTAAGCCCTAAAGCGTCTTATGCCGAGGATGCTAGGCGTCGTATGGTGCATATTAATAATGTCGTTGCTGAATATGAGTATAACATTGCTAATTTCTACTTTGAACATGAAGCCTATGTTGCCGCAATCAATCGCGCTAAAATTGTTGTTGAGAAATATCCACAAAGTAACTCGATTGAAAATGCGTTAGTTCTGTTGATTAGAAGTTATGATATTTTGAAAATGCCTGAGTTAGCTGAGAAATCAATGGAAGTATTAAAGGCAAACTATCCTAATAATGCGTATTTGAAATCTCTAGAAGATGCAGCAAAACGTCCAACAGTGGTATTTAAGTAACCTTCAATTAATTACTGGAGTTACAAAAAACTATGATTTTATAAACACCCCGTCAGCCT
>NZ_JBXTEF010000072.1:0-35610 GCF_057495195.1 Cysteiniphilum sp.
ATTAACACAATAAATTATGGATTGGCAACTCGTAAACTTTATTTTTGATTATTATTCAACCCTTGATTCGCATTCAATGTCAGATCATCAAAGTCATTCACATGGGGCAACACAAGCAGCAACTAGTGCCCCAGATGTCACAGTGCAGCTTGTCGGTGTTGAGATTGAGAAGTTTGGTCAGCCACTAGTGGGGCGTTATCCTGTGCATTTTCACCGCTTGAATGCAGATAGCTTAACCGAGGATGCTCAACTCTTGGTGCAGGATGTGAGTGTTCATCACAGTTTTAATAAATGCTTTGTGACGCACGATACGATGGGGGTGAAATTCTATAATAATAGTTGTGTACGCACGATTGGACAGGCCTTTTACCTAGAGGATGGTCACAATATTGCGGATAATCACTATGTGAGAAATCTCGTGCAAGGGGCAATGGCCGCGGCATTAAAATATGACATAACAAGCAAGAACGTTGTAGATGTTAATAATAACCCAATTGGTAAGAATACTTTTTGGGATGGTGATTATCTTGTTGCAACAGGTGAGATTGATTATAACCCTTCAGGTGTGCCAGATACTTCAAACTCAGGCGCAAATACTGGCAATTTTGTCGATTCTTTTGCGCCAAGCGGCTTTTGGATCACTACTTTTGGTCGACAAAGTGCAACAAATAGCAATCTACCGAATCTATTTGTTAATAACTCGGTTGCAGGGTGTCAAATCCAAGGAGCTGCCTATTGGTTTGTAAGACAAGATGTTAATTCAATGGGTGAAGTGGGAAGTACCCCAGAGGCAGATCTGTATCCTGTGTTTACAGGCAATCGCGGGCATGCGTGTTATGACGGGGTGATGGCGGGGACTAACTTTTTTGTGATGAAGACGACCACAATGGGTGCGCCACCTAAGCCTGTCCCTGTTGGCTCAGAAGTTAATCCAAATGCCAATGCGCCATTGGTAATTTTTGATAGTTTGACACTGACACAAATCCAACAAAAAGCCTTTTGGTATCGTGGTGTTTTTGTCGCAGTTAACAACAGTCGTTTTAGTATGTTAAAGCAAGGTATGACGTTACTTGGAGGCGGTGGTCCTGAAGGTAATCTTTTGGGCTTTTATGGTCTGGTTAATAATTCGGTATTTGCAGGAGTGACTAATAACAATATCGGGCGCTATACCGATTGTGAGGAGTACTATCAATTATATAGCAATGGCACATCAGAGCTTGCGGCAACGGATGCATTGCCTGTAGCTATAGAAAATGAAATTGGACAATGTGTGCCGGTAAATCCAAATGATATTTCCAAATCCAAAGCAAGTACGAATATGCAAACAGCTGCCGGAGATATTTATTTAAATTATAACTTCCAAGGATATACTTTTTATGATGGTCCGGCACGTATGGAGAATAATCGCTTTGTAAACTTCCGCGCAGATCCAACCAATTCTGCACTTTATGATAATAGCACGGAGTCGTATAGCACCAGTGAAAATAGATATCTTGTGACAAAAATCGATGCGCACCGGATGATGAATTTTAACAAAACAGGGCAGTTATCGGCGCCAACAGGAGGTAATAATTACAAGTCAGGCGGCAATAGTCATTATGGTTATAATGGTGATGTGGCGTTTTCTTGGCTTAAGGGCAATGCGCAATCAGTACCACCAACACAATATGCCAAAAATAATTTATGGGATAACGTCAACTTTCAGCATCAAGTCTTTACTGAAATCTCTAATCTGAATAATGGGCTTGATGACGGTGATAAACAAACTGTCGAAATTGACAAGGATGCTAGTCTATCGGGTTATAAAGTTTGCTCAAGTAAAACACCATCTAGTTGCAGTAATGCAGGACTTAATCATTATCCAATTTCATTGAATAATTTAGAGTACTTTTCAACAGATTATACTGTGGATGAGCCGCACTCAAGAGGGCGTAATAATGCCGCAGCCAGTGCACTTATGTCACCACATCAGTATGCCAGTATCAATGTGGCATATAATGCTGGTGATAGAGTTGCTAAGGCGGGCGTTTATCCATTATCGATTGCACGAGATATGGCATATCAGGCAAACCCTTCGCAAGCAAGTTATACAGGGCGAGGTGGCAAAAACTATATGTTTGAAGCAATGGTAATGAACAATATGGGCTATACTTTTGACAGTCAGCTAACACAGCAGATGCAAGATGATCAGGCAGTTAGCTCAAGCAATAAATTGATTTTTAGTTATTCCGACGCCCCTGTGCATAGCACTTTTATCAATAGAGTTGGTATTTGTATAGGTAAAAATGCAACTAATATTGAAATTTATAAAGCCCCAAGACAATGGAATTCTTTGGTGACCTATTTGACTAAGTCACCTTACTGGAGTGGTTATGGCTTAACACCAACCGGTAGCTCATGTCCAAACTCAATCGATAAACCAGATAGTGCCTATGATACGTGCAAATCAACAGCAGGAGGTTTATCAAGTCCTTGGGGTGAAGTGTCAGCATACACTTATGATAATAAGCAAGCGGATGGTTATAAGGAGTTAAACAAACAATTTGCCAAAGCAATGACTGCAAATTATAATCTAACACCGTCAACATCAGCAGATTTAACTGAAGGGTATTATTATGATTCAAATTCAGGAATCTTGTATTTCAATATGATCCAATATGCTGCAAGCTCAACGCTAGCTAATCCGATCACACCACCATTTGCAACGTGTGATAAATCAAATTACAACACAACAAATATTGAAGCCTTATTAGACTATTTGACATTTAGTAATCCAGATGCCATCAAGGATATATTAACCACAGCCTGTTATGCTGAATCAGGCACCCCCATAACATCTGAATTATTAACATGCCCGCCAGAGGGGTGTGCGGTATATACTGTTGGCTTTGATGTAGCAAGTGCCAGTGAACCAAGCTGTACGCCATCAGCTTGGGCTACGATTACAAATGGTAGCTCACCAAGCTTTAATACCACCGATAGCACAGTGACTTATAGCTCGCCGTATGTGTTATATAATGCAGCAAGTAACACACAAGTCACACCGCAAAATATGAATGTCAAAGTACAAGGCAGTCTTAGTACACTCACGCGTTATTATAATATTGATCCGAGTATAACGGCAGCTGTTGCGCCAACTGATATTAATAATCTATTACCACTGGCGCCTGCTGCAAGCAGTAATCAAACCTATGTTTATAATGCAGCACCTTCAGGCATTAGCATTGTCAGTTACCCAAGCGGAGGTGGTAGTAGTGGAGGCGATAGTGGTACCGTATGGACATTTAACACGGGTACTACTGCAGCTGCGGGACAAAAAGCAACAATTACCGCGGCAAATGGGAAGCATTTCTATAACACCAATGATCATGATAATAAAATTGCAACTTATACCATTGAACCTACCTCATCGGGTAGTAACTTTTCCTTTAAATATGGCGGTGTTGATAAAACAGCTACGGTGACATTGCCTAATGAACCTCAAGGGCAGCAGACGTGTTCTTTAACCTTTAACCAAAGCAGTAATGGTAAAGTCACAAAAGGGACTGAAGCAGGCTGCGCTAAAATCACAATCCAGACAAATAATATCACCATTACCGTAAATCATTAATTTCTTTTTTGATTCGTTCTTGTCTTTTCTTTTTATCTAACTCACGGCATAATCCTTGCGTTTAAAGGGCGAGGATTATCGTGATGAAATCAAAAAATAAAGTCATTATCGCATCGGCGATTGGCACATTTGTCGAGTGGGCAGAGTTTAGCTTTTATGGCTATTTAGCATTTAAATTCGCACATTTATTCTTTCCTGAAGATACGCCTTATGCGATGTTGTTTAGTTTGTGTGTCTTTGCTGCAAGCTATTTAGCGCGTCCTTTTGGTTCAATTGTTTTTGGTATTATTGGCGATAAATTCGGGCGTAAAAAAGCCCTATCCTTAAGTCTTACTTTGATGGGTTTGGCGACTTTATCTATTGGGCTTTTGCCAAGTTATGAAAGTATTGGGATTGCGGCACCTTTGATCTTGCTTTTCTTGCGGATTCTTCAAGGTGTTTCAGTGTCAGGTGAGTTTACAGGTGCTGCGATCTTTGTCGCCGAGCATTATCGTGGTGGCTTTAAAAACCTTGCGGTGAGTTGGGTAAGCTTTGCTGCGGCTTTGGGTATGATGTTGGGGGCGGCAATGGCATCAATCGTCTCATTACCAGTGATGCCGGAATGGTTTTGGCGTGTACCTTTTTATTTGGGTTTTGTCGGCTGCTTAATTGGGTTGTACTTTCGGGTAAGTACGACTGAGAGCCCTGAGTTTGAAAGTGTTAGAGTAAATAAAGTATTCTTTAATGGCATCAAAGCATTTAAAGGCTATACCAATCAGTTGCTACAATGCTTTTTTATTGCGGCATTTGTTGGGGTGTATATCTATATTTGTAATCTGTGGTGGGTATCTTTCGTTATTCAGCGAGGGCTTCTTACGAGTGAAAACGCGCACTGGACTGCAACTTTTGGGGTAGCGACTGTGACAGTGTTAACCCCAATAGCGGCATTGTTGGCAGATAGATTAGGTACGCAAAAAATGCTAAAAGCAGGGCTTTTAAGTAGTGTGATCACCGTGCCTGCTTTGTTCTATTTATCAGGATTCTCAAGCGTATATTTGGCGCTTAGCGCACAAGCGTTATACGCGCTAAGCAATATCTTGGTTACTGGTAGCATGTTCCGCTATTTAGTTGATATTTTTCCTGTTAATATTCGTTATACTGGCATGGGTGTCGCTTGGAGTATATCCGTTGCCATATTTGGTGGTACGGCACCGTTGGTTGCGCAATTCTTGGCGATTGATTTGGCGAATATTACTTATGTTGTTATTTATGTATGTGTTATTGCTTTAGTTGCGTTTGTTAGTGTTGCTAAGTCGTCAATAATAATTAAGTTAAAGTCTTAATTTTTCCCCTCACCCGTGCAGCATAAGCCGCACGACCTCTCCCACAAGGGGCGAGGTAAAAATAGCGAAACTTATCTTTTATTGTTAAGGGTAAAACGTTCTAATATCAGTTACCATCATATTGGCTTTAACGGCATTGATAAGTCCTGGCTTGCCATCTTCAAAGACATGGCATTTATCATGATCAACACCTAGTCTGTTAGCGATTAAAGTAAAAGCCTCGGGTGTGTCTTTAGTTGGGTGATCGTCATCAGCGGTGATGATAAATTCAAAGTGAGTAGCAATATCAAGTGCTTCTAGTGTTTTGACTACATTCCGGCGCATGCCACCAGAGATGACCACCATCGGCAGTTTTTGGTGATAACGATGAATAAGATCAAGCACCGGTTGGATAGCAATCACGCGATCCATCTTTTTCTCGGCAAGATTCTCTTTTTCATGGACCATCTTGTGTAGGTCAAAACGTTTCTTGTCTTCGCTTGTAGTTAACATTTGTAATATTTGTAAAGTAGGGATGCCATTGTAATGAGCAAGCTCGTCAGGACTTAAGTTGAAACGATAACGTTGGGCGATGGTATGCCATGCTTCATTATGGATAACCATCGTATCAGCAATGGTGCCGTCACAATCAAAAATTAAGGCTTGGGTTTTCGGGTGAATGTAAATCATAAAATTATTTCCAAAATTTGTTAAATTCTGCTGTGTCATTATTGACATAATTGTCAGGCTTTAGCAAACTTTTGCGCACTAAATTGTTGTCAATTTATGAAATTACAAACCCTAAGGAGATAATCATGACGGTATTAGTAGGACGCAAAGCGCCTGAATTCACAGCGCCAGCAGTGCTAGGAAATGGTGAAATTGTAGATGCATTAAGCTTTGAAAAAGCGCGCGCTGGTAAGTATGCCGCGGTTGTTTTTTATCCACTTGATTTTACTTTTGTTTGCCCATCTGAGTTAATCGCACTTGATAAGCGTGTTGATGAGCTAAAAAAGCTAGGTGTTGAAGTATTCGCAGTATCGATTGATTCACATTTTACGCACAATGCATGGCGCAATACTCCGGTTAATGATGGCGGTATCGGTGCCGTAAAATACACGATGGTTGCTGATATTAACCATAGTATTGTTAAAGCCTATGGTGTTGAGCATCCTGAAGCAGGGGTTGCTTTCCGTGGTACATTCTTAATTGATAAAGACGGTGTAGTGAGACATCAAGTGGTTAATGATCTGCCTTTAGGTCGCAATATGGACGAATTAGTGCGCATGGTTCAAGCATTGCAATTCTTTGAGGAACACGGTGAAGTATGCCCAGCTGGTTGGAAAGAAGGTGATAAAGGTATGAAGGCGTCACCGCAAGGTGTTGCGGCTTATTTAGCAGAAAATGCTGAATCTTTGTAATTTTTTATAAAAAAATCTATGATTTTCTTGAAAATTTAAAATAAAGTGATACCTTTGTCGGTGTGTAGTCTTTCGACGGCAAAGAAGCCGACAAAAAGGAATCATTTTTTAATAAAAATGTAAGTTTTAAAACAGTTGAGGAGAAACTATGAAACTTAAGATGATCGTCGCAGCGGTTGCTGCAACTGCAAGCGCTTCAGCTTTCGCAGCAGGTTCAATGAATGATCAAGTACAAAACGGTGGCGGTATTGTTAACGTACGTACAGATGCAAGCTATTCACAACAAATGCTAAACAACCAGCAAGTGACTGGTTCTGTTTTAGACATCCTTAATGCGCGTAAGTCTGGCGATCTAGCGCCTAATGCTATCTATATTGGTGGTAAAGGTGAGATTTATGCCCAGTACCAAAATACATCTGGCGTGAAAGCTAATAACGCGGGGCTGGCAGCAGTTCCAAATGTAAACAATAACAGCTCTAGTGCTGTCAAGATGCCATATGCTGATTTAGCCTTTACTTCAACGATTGGTGACTGGGTTACTGGTTTTGCTGATATTCAGGTTAATAATGCTGCAGATAGTAATGTTGTGTTGCCAAGTGCATACTTTATCGTTGGTAACCTATCTAAGTCACCTTTCTATGCGTTTGGTGGTAAAAAGGTTGTTGAGTTTGGTAAGTTTGATTCAGTAACTAACTTTATGCCTACTTTAACACGTGCTTACTTTATGGCGTACGGTGGTCAAGTCGGTGCTGGTTTTGCAATGAATGGTATCAATGCAACTGCCACGCTAATGAATGGTAATGGTGGTTCTATGATGAACTCACAAGCGTCAAATGCTAGTCAGATTAATAATTTCGCGCTGAATGCGTCTTATAATGGCAAGGCGGGTGATTTAGGATATTATGCCGGTGCGGGCTATATTAATGCTACAGGATTCTCTCATAACAAGTATGGTGAAAAGAATTCTATGGTTGGAGCACTTGATTTTAATGCTGGTGTTACTGTTCAGGGTCTTGCTATTAATGGAGAGTTCTTGGTTACAACCTCTGGTGTTAAGAGCCTAAATGGTACCGCGTTAGGAAATGCAAATACAATTCCTTTTGCAGGAAGTGCATCTCACCCAGATACAGCAGGTATAACTGCGTTTGCAATTAATGCCTTACCTGCATTAATTAGCTTTGATTCTGGTTCTACTGTTAAAGCATGGAGCTTAGACTCTTCTTACACTATGCCAGTAGCAGGCAAAGATATGGTGCC
This sequence comes from Cysteiniphilum sp., assembly GCF_057495195.1. Classification (NCBI taxonomy): domain Bacteria; kingdom Pseudomonadati; phylum Pseudomonadota; class Gammaproteobacteria; order Thiotrichales; family Fastidiosibacteraceae; genus Cysteiniphilum; species Cysteiniphilum sp. The sequence goes on from NZ_JBXTEF010000072.1 coordinate 7,590, forward strand.
TTATGTATCATACAGCCAAGTAGCACAAAACTCTGATAACAATTTATATCAGTTTGAAGTGGGTACACGTTACAATGTGGTTGATACTGTTTGGATCGGTGGTTCTTATAACTATATGTCAGGTAAGACTCATGCGCAGTCAATGGGTTCATACAACACATTAATGTTGGATGCTACAGTTTACTTCTAATCTGATTTGATTAGTTAGTTTACACACACTTTAAAGGTCGCAATTGCGGCCTTTTTTGTTTTCAGGGTGGGGAGAGATGATTAGAAGTTTATATTTATTCATATTGATGATGCCATGCGCTTTATATGCAAATGAAGTATCAACAACAGTGATGCAGGCAATACTAAGCCCATATGCACTTATTGCATTAGCTACTTTTATTATTGCTTATATTTTGGTGATGCTTGAAGATGTGATTCATCTGGCGAAATCAAAGCCAGTGATTTTAGCAGCAGGCATTATCTGGGTGCTCACGGCAATCATTGGCAAGATCAATGGACAGAGCTCGATCGTTGAGCAAAGCCTTAATAAAGGTTTATTGGAATATGGTGAGCTGTTATTATTTTTATTGGTAGCAATGACCTATATCCATGTGCTGGAAGAGCGCAATGTTTTTGAGAAGCTAAAAGCACTCCTTCTTAAAATGGGCTTGCGCTTTAAAGGTATCTTTTGGTTAACCGGACTTCTGGCATTTTTTATCTCACCATTTGCTGATAATTTAACAACCGCCTTAATTTTAAGTGCTGTGGTGCTTTCGGTGGGCAAAGGTCAGACGAAGTTTATCTGTTTAGCTTGTATTAATATCGTCGTTGCGGCTAATGCCGGTGGTGCTTTCAGTCCATTTGGTGATATCACCACCTTGATGGTATGGCAAAGTGGTGTTGTGCCATTCACGCATTTCTTTGCCTTATTTATTCCGGCATTAGTCAGTTTCCTTATTCCGGCAATTGTTATGAGTTTTTTTCTGCCCAAAGATGAAGATCATAGTCATGACTTGCTAGAGATTAAGCTTAAATCCGGTGCGATAGTTGTCATTGTGATGTTTGTATTAACTGTCATTACTGCTGTGCTTTTTCAGAATTTGTTAGATCTGCCACCAGCATTAGGCATGATGACAGGCTTAGGTTATTTGATGTTTTTAGGCTTCTTTTTAAAGAAAAAAGCACGTGAGCATTTTGATGTCTTTCAAAAGATTCAGATGATTGAGTGGGATACCTTATTATTTTTCTTTGGTATTTTACTTGCAGTTCAGGGCTTGGCAACTTTAGGTTATTTAGAAGTGCTATCTAATCTCCTATATCACGATGTGCCAAGTGCCTTGCCACAAGTGTTTGATCATATAACACAAGCGAATATTTTAATTGGGCTACTCTCAGCCATTGTTGATAATATCCCTGTGATGTTTGGCGTGTTGACGATGCACCCACCATTAACTGAAGGGCAATGGTTGTTGGTAACCTTAACTACAGGCATTGGTGGTAGCTTGCTATCGATTGGTTCTGCAGCGGGCGTTGCAGTGATGGGTAAAGCGCATGGACAGTATACTTTTTTAGGGCATTTGAAGTGGAGCTTAGTGATTTTATTGGGATACTTTGCTAGTATTGCAACGCATCTTTTGCTAAACCAAGCTTTTTTTAGCTAATCACTATAAAGGTAATCAATGACAGAAAAATCACGTTTTTACGCCCCAAAGTACTGGGGTTTGCAGCTTGCCTTTCTTTTTTTGCGCGGGTTTGTCTATCTTCCCTTTCGTTGGCAGATGGAAATAGGCGCACTTCTTGGACGTATGACTTATCCATTTCTGAAGCGACGTAAACAAATTACATTAACAAATCTCAAGATTGCTTTTCCGAATAAAAGTGAACAAGAGCTAGAGAAACTATGCAAAAAATGCTTTGAATCAATTGGTATCTCAGGGGTTGAAACCGCGATCGCCTGGTTTATGCCAAAAAAGCGTTTTAATAAGATTAAGTTTGATAGCCATGGTATGCAGCATTTTGAGGATGCGCATCATGATAATCGCCAAGGGGCGCTATTATTAGGTTCGCACTTTACTTGTATGGAAGTCATTGGGCGCTTTATTGGTGAGCATTACAGCCCCTTTTATCTTGTTTATCAAAAGCATAAGAATCCGCTGTTTGAACAGGTGATGACAACATCGCGTCAATCCTATGTTAGTCAATGTTTACAGCGCAAAAATGTCGTATCCATTGTCAAGGCGCTTAAAAAAGGTGGCTCGGTATGGTATGCCCCCGATCAGGATTTTGGTGCAGAGCGTAGTATCTTTGTACCTTTCTTTGGCAAAGAATGTGCGACCTTAGTGGCAACCTCGTGGTTGGCAGAGAAAACAGCTGCAAAAGTGGTGCCGTGCTATTATACGCGTAAGGCGGATCTATCGGGCTATGATATCTATGTATTACCCGCACTTGATAACTTCCCCTCAGGTGATGATTATCAAGATGCGCTAAGGTATCACCATATTCTAGAGAAAGCGATTACGGATTTTCCTGATCAATATTTGTGGCAACATCGGCGTTATAAGTCGCGCCCACAAGGTGAAGCGAGTATTTATTGATGAGATATTTAGCTTATTTTCGTAATATCTTAATGCTGCTAATAGGTTGTGTATTGCTATCATCCTGCGCTTTATTACAAACTCATGCAATCAATACGCCAGAGGTTGAGGTTTTCAAAACACAAAAGCTAAAACTGCCAATACCTACTGAGCTTGATCTAAACTTTGATGTGACCCAAATTCTAAGCTCACAATATACCATTAAGGGCAAAAAAGAATCTTATGTTGCGCAAGTGGAAGTTGAAGCATCAAAACAAAAGATTGTCATTGTTGCTGCTGCGGGTTGGGGTGGCTCGATCTTCTCGCTTGTTTATGATGGGGCTTCTATCGATAGTAGCAGCTTGCCGATGCCGCATGCTGATATGGGGGTTAAGCAAAGTCTGGTTGATTTTATTTTTACTTATGCGCCGACAAAGGTTATTCATGAGATGCTACAAACAACTGATATTACAATGCAGTCACATAAAAATCAGCGCCAATTTTACTTGAATGGTCAGCTAGTTATGCAGATTAACTATAAAGACCAACAAGACCTGTATGCAGATGTACAGCTTGAGAATTTTGTTTATCACTATCAAATAGCGATTAAGACGTTAAAAGACAGTTAAATGATATATCTACCCGTTCCCTGAGCTGTGTCGAAGGAAATGTATGGCTTCGACTGGCGCTCAGCCAACGTATTATGATTAAGCAATATCCCACCCGTTCCCTGAGCTGCGTCGAAGGGAGTGTATGGCTTCGACTGACGCTCAGTCAACGGCTTAAGTAAATATGGCTTCGACTGACGCTCTGCTGACGTTAAATGGTAATCGTAATTGATAACCCACAAGGCTGATTATTTTTAGCTTCAATACGGCCACCATGGCTTTCAATGATGTCTTTGGCGATAGACAGCCCAAGACCGTTGCCTTTAGAGGAGGAGTTATCCCCTTGTTGAAAGGGCAGAAAAATATTGACTAATTGCTCAGGTGGCACGCCTGGTCCATCATCACTGATTTCAATGGTGAGCGTATCTTTGTATTGTGTGAGTCGCACGCGCACTTTGCTGCCATATTTTAGGGCATTATTAATGATGTTTGTTAGCGCTCGCTCAATTTCCACTTGTGAGCCGTGAATAAAGTAACGGTCATAAATGGCAGAGATTTGAATACGTTTAGGATTGTGTGATTGATAGTCCTGAACAATTTCAGTGACAATTTGGCATAAATCAATGGTGCTTTTAGGGTGTGATAAATGTTTTTGCTTTGCGTAATCAATCGTATTTTTTAATATAAGATCGATATCATCAATTTGCTCAAAAATGCGCTCTCTCAATCCTGCATCTTCGATTTGATATAGCATAAGATCAATGCGTGTGAGCGGTGTCCTGATATCATGTGCCAAGGTTGCCATGGTTTTCATTTTGACTTCATTCAATGTCTGGATCTTAGCGATTAAGCTGTCGATATATTGTGCAGATTTATGCAAGAGATGTAAGCTTGATTGTGTGAAAAAATTACCACGAATGGCAGGTAAGTTTAGTTGATGTCTTTGCTCAAGTTCAAACAGCCTATTCATCGCAAGAAGTAACTTTCGCCCATTAATCAGATAAATAAGTAAATAAAGCATAACCAATAGTTGTAACAATACGAATGCTGTGGCAAACCACGGAAAGCTAATCGCAGGCAAATAGACAATAATCCATTCTTTCAATTGATTTGAGTAAATCGAGATAATGTTATTGCGCCAGAAACGAATATTACTAAGCGCGTGGTTCACTTGTTGTGAGTTAATTTGTAGATCATGGCTATAAATATAATCAGAGCTGATTTGTGGCTTATCTGCAATCCTAATCATTACACGATTATTACTAAAGCGCGGGATAATGCTTTTTAGATATTTTTCTTCTTTGATGGACAGTTTCAAGTGATCGATTTCAGTAATCAAATTAATTAAGTTAGTCGCTTCAACGCGCTGATCTTCATTGTGATCAATATACGTGTTGGTGTAGAAATAACTAATCAGTACGATATTGATAATAAAGGCAATGAATAAAAGCAAATTAAAACGTAATCTAGACTTCAAGTTTGGTGATTTTCTTCTAAGCTTCATCATCGGTTAAATAATCATGATGTTGCTTTTTAAACTATAACCAATACCACGAATCGAAACGATTAGATTATCACTGTCAATGCTTTCAAGCTTTTGACGTAAGCGAGAAATTAAGGTTGAAATAATCCGGTCATCGGCAGCAATCGGGCGATTATAAATCACTTGCGCGATATCATGTTGCGACTTTGCTTCACTATGATTGTCATTGAGATAACTTAACAAGAGATATTCATTTTTGTTAATACTAATACTTTGCTCAGTATCATGGCGTGAGAGTGTGAAGCTTTTACTGTCAATGCGCCAGATACTTTTCTCAGTGTGTGTCTTAGGCTTGTAAGCAATCGAGAGAATATTGCGAACCTTGGCAATCAATAGTCGGGTATTAAACGGTTTATGCATGAAGTGCAAGGCGCCAAGTTCATAAGATAGGATTTCATCGATCTCATCATCAGATGCGGTAATGATAATAATCGGAATATTGAGCGATTCACAGATTCTGCGGCAATAGTATTTGCCATTTTCAAACCCAGGCATATTTAAATCAAGAATCATCAAATCAGCAGCAAAAGATCTGAGAATTTCATCGGCTTCAGGCGGGTTTGCTGCGTGTTGTACGTCGTATTGTTCACGCTCAAGAATATGTTTTAATTCTTGGCGAATGATTAGATCATCATCGACAATGATAATACGTTTTTTTTCAGTATCTTGCATGGGCTTGGTACTTCAGTACAATAATTGCCGATAATTATAGCAGAATAAAATAAAGAATATGACGGTGAATAATGATTAACTGAAACTAACTGAGTTTATCAGTGGCGACATGATAATCAGGGTCTTCAAGTACATTGACTTCAACAAGGTTTCCTGCTTTGCCTAATAGCTCCTTACATTCTAGGCTTAAATGTCTTAAATGTAAGTTTTTGCCAAGGTTACTATAACATTTGGCAACGTAAGCAATGGCATCAATGGCGGAGTGGTCACTAACACGTGAGTATTTGAAATCAATAATAACTTCACTGGGATCATCCGCGGGGGCGAAGAGGCTTTTAAAGCGCGTGCTTGAGCTGAAGAACAAAGGGCCATGCAGAATATACTCTTTGCTGCCATCCGTATTGATTTTGGTTTCGGCATAGATGTTTTTTGCAGTTTGCCAGGCAAAGACAAGGGACGCTAAGATCACACCAACAATAACAGCAATTGCAAGGTCTGTCATTACAGTGACAACGGTTACGACAATAATGATGAATGCATCGTGTAAAGGAATCTTGCGAATGAATTTGAAACTTGCCCATTCAAAGGTCTCAATCACAACCATAAACATTACCCCGACAAGGGCGGCTAGTGGAATGATTTTAATCAGTGGCATGGCGACAACGATAAAAAACAATAAAAACACAGCGGCAGTAATGCCAGATAAGCGTCCGCGCCCGCCAGAGCTGATATTGATCATGCTTTGACCAATCATCGCGCACCCGCCCATGGCTTTGAAAAAACCAGAGATAATATTGCCAGCGCCTTGGGCAATACACTCTTTGTTACCACGACCACGTGTTTTGGTGATTTCATCAATCAGGGTTAATGTCATCAATGATTCAGATAGTCCAATAATAGCCAAAATAAGTGCATAAGGCACAATAATCGTCAGTGCATGCCAAGTAAATGGAATATGTGGAATACTAAAGGCATGACTCACAATGTCTGTGCCAGAACCGATCATATCACCAACATTTAAAATATGATTGCCTGGTAGTGGGATAAACAGGGCAATTATGGTAACAACGATAATGGCCGTTAATGCGGAAGGAATTGCTTTGGTGAATTTGGGTAAGAAATGTGTAATGAGCATAGCGAGTACAACAAGTCCAATCATCACATATAAGTCAATGCCTTGTAACCAAACTTTATGATCTAGTCCAGTTGGCATGTATTTGAATTGTTGTAATTGCGATAAAAAAATGACAATAGCTAGACCATTAACAAAGCCAACCATGACCGACTTAGGTAGCATACGAATAAACTTACCAAAGCCCAAAATTCCAATAACAATCTGAATAATTCCCGTGAGAATTACTGTGGCAAATAGGTAATTCATGCCTGTAATAGGGTCATTAGGAAAAAGCAGCATAATCGAAACCATAACGACTGCCATTGAGCCGGTAGCGCCTGATATCATGCCGGGCCTGCCGCCAAAAACAGCCGTCATAAAGCACATAATAAAGGCTGCATATAAGCCAACAGTGGGATTAACGCCCGCCACTAGAGCAAAGGCGACAGCCTCAGGTATTAGGGCTAAAGCGACCGTTACACCGGATAAAAAGTCCGTCATGTGTTTGCCATCTTGATTGGGCATCAAAAAGCGATTAACGCGTTGTAATAACATAGATATTAAAGATTGATTTTGTTGAAGTTGGCATTCTACTATGATATCCCCCCAATGTCCTTGAATAATTGACTGGATTTTTTAGAGTCGGTAGTGCGTTATGACCCAGCTAATGCGCCGATCGAGCAGGTGATTATCTCAGCTGATATTGCTGCAGTGTCTTTGTTAACAGTAACAGATATTGGTTTAGATAATAACGGTATTTGTGGCATGCACGCGCATGATCTACGCGCTCTTGGTGATAAGTGGCTTAGACAAAAAACAAGTTGCGTACTGAAAGTCCCTTCAATTATTACGCCATTTGACGAGTATAGTTATCTTATTAACCCCTTGCATCAGGACTTTGCGAATATTAAAGAAATTAAGTTAACAGATTTTAGATTTGATAAACGCTTATTGAGATCGTAAGTTAGTTTATGAACGCTTTTTCTCAGCTAATGCATTATTGGATTTTTCAAGCTGTTTGCGATAGTACTCAAGTGTTTGCTCGGATTCACGCTTCAATTGGCGAATTTGTCCATTTAAAAAAGCAATTTGCCCTTCTAAAGCATCACGCAAGTCTGAAATACGCTGCGTTGTTTGCTCTTTGAGTGTTTCAGCATAAATACGTGCTTCTTTAGCGACTTGCTCGGCTGATTCGCGACGTGTTTGCTCCTTGACTAAAGCGGCATATAGCTTACGCACTTTAAGCTCAGGGTTGCTTTCGTTTAAAATCATGCTCCATTCATCAGACATACTGCTAAGGATGTCACTACTTAATGCATGAGAGCTTGTAAGAAGTGCTTGAATTATAGGGTCTTGTGCCTTCATCGTGCTAGTTGTTGCTGACGGTTTATCGCTAACTGCCATTTTTGCTTGAGGCTTTTCTTCAGGAATTTTTGCCGCTTGTATTTTTGCGGTAGCAGTGTTTTCTGGAGCAGGTTGCATAGTATCTTCTGGGCTCTTATGAGTGGTTGCTGGTGGTGCGGCTGTTTGACCAGTTGCACGTTCTTCACGCCATTGTTTTAAAAATTTACTGATAGTCGTCGGACTGCCGCGACCAACGGTATCACGAACATTATTTATGCTAGGAGTAATGCCTTGTGCTTCTAGCTTGGTAATTGCTTCGAGTATATCTTCGTAAGAAATGCCTGGACGAGCCATGGTTTGTTATATCCTTAATCGAGTAATTGATTTAACGAAAGTTTAAAGAGAGTTTATATCTACAATCCATGGCGATTATAGCAAGATATTCAATTGCGTCAAACATAAGATAGGCGTCAAGCATATATTTTGTTATGATAAGGCGCGAATTTAATGTAGCAATCACTGATTGATATCCACAATATAAGAGGACATAAGCATGAGCTCAACAAAGCTAATTTATACCCATACAGATGAAGCGCCAATGCTGGCAACTTATTCATTGTTACCGATTATTGAAGCGTTTACTAAGCCTTGCGGTATAGTGGTTGAAACAAAAGACATCTCACTTGCAGCAAGAGTACTGGCGCATTTCCCAGAGTCATTAACAAAAGAACAACGTCATGAAGATGAGTTAGCTATTTTAGGTGAGTTAGCTAAAACACCAAATGCCAATATCATCAAACTGCCAAATATCAGTGCATCAATCCCGCAATTGCAAGCGGCAATTGCTGAGTTGCAAGCACAGGGATATCCGATCCCTGACTACCCAGTTGATGCCAAAACAGCTGAAGAAAAAGAAACAAAAGCGCGTTATGCTAAAGTGCTAGGCAGTGCTGTTAATCCGGTATTGCGTGAAGGCAATTCAGATCGCCGTGTTGCTAAGGCGGTAAAAGAATATGCCAAAAAACATCCGCACTCAATGGGTGCATGGGATAAAGGCTCTAAATCACATGTGGCACATATGTCAGGCGATGATTTTTATGGTAGCGAAGTATCAACTGTTGTCACTGATGATATCAAGGTGAGAATTGTATTTACCGATAAAGCAGGCTTAAGTGAAACACTTAAGTCAGATTTTCCATTGTTAAAGGGAGAGGTAATTGATGCCTCTAAAATGTCGGTTAAAGCCCTAAGAGCATTCTTCGCTGAGCAAATTGATCTAGCGCAAAAAGATGACGTATTGCTATCACTACACATGAAAGCAACAATGATGAAAGTATCTGATCCTATTATTTTTGGACATGCAGTGAGTATTTATTACCAAGATGTCTTTAACAAATATGCAGATGTTTTTGCCAAGCTTGGTGTTAAACCCAATAATGGTATTGGCGATGTTTATGCCAAGATTAAGAGCTTACCAGAGTCTGAGCAAGCTGCGATTAAACAAGATCTTGAGAATGTCTATAAGACGCGCGTAGAGCTTGCAATGGTTGATTCTGATAAAGGAATTACCAACTTGCACGTGCCAAATGATGTCATTATTGATGCGTCTATGCCGGCGATGATCCGCTCTTCTGGCAAGATGTGGGGGCGTGATGGCAAATTGCATGATACAAAGGCTATGATTCCTGATCGTTCATATGCTGGTGTTTACCAAGAAACAATTGATTTTTGTAAAGAACATGGCGCTTTTGATCCAACGGCGATGGGTAGTGTTGCCAATGTCGGCTTAATGGCAAAAAAAGCAGAAGAATACGGCTCACATGATAAGACGTTTGAAATCACGGCTGACGGCAAAGTCAGTGTTATCGATGCTAATGGCAATACACTATTATCACATGATGTTGAAAAGGGTGATATTTGGCGTATGTGTCAAACCAAAGATGTTGCGATTGAAGACTGGGTGAAACTTGCAGTATCACGTGCGCGTATCACCAACACACCTGTTGTGTTCTGGCTAGATGATAAGCGTGCGCATGATGCTAATTTGATTGCTAAGGTAAAAACATATCTTAAAAATCATGATACTAATGGTCTTGAAATACATATCATGTCACCTGTTGATGCGACGCGCTTTTCACTTAAAGCAATCAAAGCCGGTAAAGATGTGATCTCAGCAACAGGTAATGTATTGCGTGACTATCTAACCGATTTATTCCCGATATTGGAATTAGGTACTAGTGCTAAGATGTTATCGATTGTGCCATTACTAGCCGGTGGTGGACTGTATGAAACAGGTGCGGGTGGCTCAGCACCTAAGCATGTACAGCAATTAGTAGCAGAGAATCATTTGCGTTGGGATTCATTAGGTGAGTTCCTTGCATTAGCTGCCTCTTTAGATGATTTAGCCAATAAAACAAATGATGGCAAAGTGCGTGTATTAGCCGACGCGCTAGATCAGGCAAATGCTAAGTTCTTGGATGAAAATAAATCACCATCACGTAAAGTAGGTGAGCTTGATAATCGTGGTAGCCATTTTTATCTGGCGATGTACTGGTCTGAGAGTTTAGCTAAGCAAACAAAAGATGCGCAATTAGCTCATGTATTTAAGCCAGTAGCACAAGCGCTTAAAGCTAATGAAGCTCAGATTGTCGCTGAACTTAATAATGCACAAGGTGTGGCCGTTGATATCGGTGGTTATTATCATCCGAATGCGCAGAAAATTGAAAAAATAATGCGCCCAAGTGCCACGCTTAATCAAGTTATCAATAACTTGGCAAAAGAGCCTGTTAACGCTTAATTATTAAAGTTGGCAGAAAATCACGAAATGGGCTTGTGATTTTCTATAAAGGAATTATAATCTCCGCTCATTGGTCGCTTAGCTCAGTCTGGTTAGAGTACTACCTTGACATGGTAGGGGTCACTGGTTCGAGTCCAGTAGCGACCACCATATCCCCTTCTTTTACGGCTTCTTAATAATGATGAAAGGTCTCTTGTGAGAAACCGATTATCTTACATATTTTGGAAATATTGACTAGCTCTTTGGCTAAATGTAGCAAGTAGATTTTATTTTTGATGAAGTCACTGTGTTTTCTGTCATTGTCAGGCTTTATTTTTAGAATCTTTCACAAAATCCATAAAATCAACAATTTTTAAATGCGATTGCCCTGTGAAGACTAAGATAAACACTATAAAATAACAACTAATAAGTATATACTTTAGCGCAATTTTGATGTGATGAATGTGGATAATCGTTAATGCTTAGTTTTCAGGATATTATTTTTAAACTTCAGCAATATTGGGCAGAAAAAGGTTGTATGATCGTGCAGCCATTGGATATGGAAGTAGGTGCAGGCACCTTTCATCCGGCAACTTTTTTAAGAGCAATTGGTCCGGAGAGTTGGAATGCAGCATATGTACAACCATCGCGTCGTCCAACCGATGGCCGCTATGGTGAGAACCCTAATCGTGGGCAGCATTATTATCAATTTCAAGTGGTGATGAAGCCATCACCGAAAGAATTGCAAGAGCTATACTTGGGGTCATTGCGCGTTTTAGGTATTGACCCATTAGAGCATGATATTCGCTTCGTTGAGGATAATTGGGAATCACCTACCTTAGGAGCTTGGGGCTTAGGTTGGGAAGTCTGGGCAAATGGCATGGAAGTGACCCAGTTTACCTATTTCCAACAAGTTGGTGGCTTAGAATGTAAACCTGTTACCGGTGAAATTACTTATGGACTTGAGCGTTTGGCAATGTATCTGCAAAATGTTGATAGTATGTATGATTTACTGTGGACAAATACAGCAATGGGGCCGGTGTATTATCGCGATGTATTTCAACAAAATGAACGCGAGATGTCACAATATAACTTTGAAGAAGCTAATGTTGAGCATCTATTTAGTGAATTTGATTTTCTTGAGAAAGAAAGTGCACGCCTTTTAGAAAAAGGTCTAGCGTTACCTGCCTATGAGATGATGCTTAAGGCGTCACATACTTTTAACTTGCTAGATGCGCGTCATGCAATCTCTGTAACTGAGCGTCAGCGCTATATTCTACGTGTGCGCACATTGTCGCGAGGTGTGGCTGAAGTGTATTACAAAACCCGTGAGGAACTTGGGTTTCCGATTTTAAGTAATGTTTGATTTCTGATGATTCTGGATGTTGTTTATTATGTGATTCCTCATTTAAAGCTAATAAACAATAGACATTTGTGCTTATAAATTTTAAAAATTTATAAATAAAAGGTTGTATTTCGCAAAATCTATTGCTAATTTAACAATTATGTTGTTTAAAACAGATGCAAAGCATTTGTTAGTAAATACCCAAAGATACATAAAAACGCAATAATTTTGGAGATTAATTTATGCTACGTTCACCGGTAATCAGCCTGATCCTGATTATTATTCTGGTCGTCATTGGACGACCGGAAGGTGTGCGGCTATAGCTAAGAAAAGCCAAGATTAGGAAACCCGCATCTTCCAACCAAAAGGAGGATGCGGGTTTTTTTTTTGGCTTTTTATTATAAGTTTTGTGATGGGTATATGTAAATAAATTGAAATAAAGAGGTAGGGAGTAGGTATGCAAATAACCGGCGCACAAGCAATTGTTAAAGCACTAATAGAGGAAGGAGCTCGTACTGTTTTTGGCTATCCAGGGGGGGCGATTATGCCAACCTATGATGCTTTGTATGACGCCAAAGACACACTACACCACGTATTGGTGCGTCATGAGCAGGCTGCAATTCATGGTGCGGTTGGCTTTGCGCGTGCAACTGGTGGTGTTGGTGTTGCTATTGCCACCTCGGGACCTGGCGCGACAAATCTAATCACCGGTATAGCAGATGCCCTTATTGACTCTATTCCAGTGGTTTGTATTACTGGTCAGGTATTTAGCAGTCTGTTAGGGTCTGATGCATTTCAAGAAGCGGACATTATTGGCATGACCATTACTGCTACCAAATGGAATTATCAAATCACCGACCCAAATGAAATTCCAAGTGTATTCAAGAAAGCCTTTGAAATTGCTCAAAATGGTCGTCCAGGACCCGTACTCATCGATATTACCAAAGATGCACAAGTGGGTATGATGGAATATATCAGTGCTTATCAAACAGCAAATCAAGATACAGCTAAGCCAAAATGGCTTAAAAAGCCAATGATTAATATGGATAGTGTACACAAGGCATCACAGCTGATTAATTTGGCAAAAAAACCGATTATGATTGCAGGACATGGTGTGATGATCTCTGGCGCTGAAGAGGTATTTATCAAGGTGGCAGAAAAAGCAGATATGCCGGTAGTTAGTACCTTATTAGGTTTATCCTCTTTCCCTGTAGAGCATCCATTATATAAAGGCATGCTGGGTATGCATGGCAATTATGCGGCCAATGTCTTATGCAATGATGCTGATGTCGTTGTCGCTGTGGGCATGCGCTTTGATGATCGGGTTACGGGAGATCTCAAACGTTATTTACCACATGCTAAAGTGATTCATATTGAAATCGATATGGCAGAAATTGATAAAAACGTTAAAGCTGATGTTGCGATTCATGCCGATGCTAAAGAGGCATTAACCGCGCTTTTACCTTTCGTTTGTCAGAACAAACATGATAATTGGCATAAGCGCTTTGTTGAGCACCATACCAAAGAGTATGATGCTGTTATCAAAAATGAGACAAAACCAACTAGTGGTGAGCTAAAAATGGCGGAAGTCGTTGCCCTTTTATCTGAAAAGACGAAAGGTGAAGCCATTATCGTTAGTGATGTTGGTCAACATCAGATGATTGCGGCACGCTATTATCAATTTAAAAATAGTAATAGCCATATTACGTCAGGTGGCTTAGGGACAATGGGGTTTGCGCTGCCTGCAGCCATAGGTGCTAAACTTGGTATTAAAGACCAAAAACAAGTCATTGCCATTGCCGGAGACGGTGGTTTTCAGATGAATATCCAAGAGCTTGCTGTACTTAATCAAGAGGGGATTAATCTTAAGATGATCGTTCTTAATAATGGTTATCTTGGCATGGTAAGACAGTGGCAAGAGCTCTTTTTTGAAGAGCGTTATGCTTATACTAATATCTCATCTCCTGATTTTGTCAAAGTCGCTGAAGCCTATGGCATCCGCGGTAAGCGCGTCGCTGAACGCGCAGATTTAGAGGCTAGTATTCAAGAGATGTTAGATTCACCAAAATCATTCTTTTTAGAGGTGGTGGTTGAGCAGCAAGAAAATGTTTTCCCAATGGTGCCAGCAGGTGCTTCAATCAGTGATACACAACTATCCGTAGGAGGGTAAGATCATGCAACAGAAAATTTACTTTATCTCAATGACAACAGAAAATGCTTTATCTGTTTTACAGCGTATTTCATCGATTTTTTCACGTCATAGAATCAATATTGAGCAGATGAATGTTTTTGAAACTGCCAATAAAGGGGTTTCACATTTTAGTTTGGTGCTGCATTCTAATGATGAAAAAATCCAAAAAGTCGTAAGACAACTTGCCAAAGTGATTGAGGTGATCGATATTCAGATCTCAAATAGTATGCCAATTACTACCGAAGAAGCTACAAACAAAGAATCACTGAAAGTCGCCTAAAGGAAAAGTCCATGTATCAACTGCTAGATTTTAACACCAAAGATGTGGTGACAACTGATGATTTTGTTTTTGCTGGAGAGACCTCACCATGGGAAGTGCAAATGGATCTTGAGCACATTCGACGTAAAATTAATTTAGATTATTTTGTTTCTGCCGCCCCTTGTCTTTCCAAATATTTACCCTTGATGCCGATTCAAGAACCCGCTAGCTTTGTGTCATTACGTGAAAGTGCAACACCACTTGTCAAAAGCAAAGTATTGGGTAAAGAACTAGGGATTGATTTATACTTCAAAGTTGAGGGTAAAAATCCAACAGGTTCGTTTAAAGATCGTGGCTCTGCGGTTGATATTAGCATTGCCAAAGAGCTAGGTGCCAAAGGGGTAATCTTAGCCTCAACGGGTAATATGGCAGCATCATGTTCATGCTATGCAGCAGCAGCTAAAATGCCATGCTTTATCGTCGTACCTGAAGGGGTGTCAATGTCGAAGCTTGCACAAGTTATCTCATTTGGTGGCAAAATTATTCAGGTTAAGGGCAGCTATAACGATGCAGCAAACTTGGCCTATAAAATTGCCAAATCACGCAAATTTTTCTTAGCCGGAGACTATGCTTTTCGGGTTGAAGGACAAAAAACCGGTGCCTTTGAAGTTATCGATCAGTTATTGTTTCAAGTGCCGGATGAGGTGATTATTCCCGTGGGTTGTGGTACGAATATTACGGCTTACGCCAAGGGATTTGCTGAGTATCAAGGCTTGGGACTTATTCATAAGATACCGCGCTTAGTTGGTGTGCAATCAACCGGTGCTTGCTCATTGGTGAATGCATTTGATAAAAAGGCGAAACATCTTGAACCACTAGAGCGTGCCGATACGATTGCTACGGCGATTGCGGTACCTTTCCCGATTGATGGTGACAAAGCGATTGATGCGATTTATCAAACAGGCGGTGAAGCGTCAGCGGTTAGTGATACTGATATGCTTAAAGCACAATATTATCTATCCACACAAGAAGGTTTATTTGTCGAAAGTGCCTCAGCAGCAACGGTTGCGCATTTATTTAAGAAAAAAGAACAAGGCTTGATTAAACCTGGGCAACGCATTGTTTGTGTGTTATCAGGGGAAGGCTTAAAAGATCCGTCAGTGGTGTTGAAATCAGCGATTCAACCGCCAATTATTTATCCAAATGAAAAAGATTTTGACAAACTTTATGATAGCAATTTCTTCGATAATAAAACGATGGTGTTCGTTGAAAAGGATCAAGTGCTGTTTAGAGAAATGCCAAATCCTAGCCAAACCAAAGAGGCATTAGAGGATTTATTTGGCGCCAATTACAATGATGATTTAATTGCCAAGGTGCAAAGTTGCATTGAGCGCTTTTTAGCAAAAGGACGTGCAATTCATATTTCAGATTTACAAGACATCGTGCAAGATGCGATGGAGATGATTGATGTCACTCATAGTGATATTTTAAAAGTTGTGTCATTTAAAGTGACTACAGGGCAAGATAAAATTGCTGACGCGGAAGTCACCGTCGAGCTTAATGGTCAACTTTACTATGCATCAAATAGAGGTGTGGGGCCTGTTGATGCTATTATTCAGGCCTTATGCAAGGCGTGTCCTAGTGAGATTCAATATCAATTGACTGATTATAAGGTGCAGATTCGTGGGCAAGGTGCCGATGCGGTAGTGTATGTTGAAATGAAATTAATTAAAGGTAGTCAAAACTCGGTTGGCAAAGCAGTTTCACCTGATATTATTCAGGCATCTGTCGAAGCATTTATTGATGCGTATAATATTGCGCATCCGGCATAAAAACAAAGGAATATAATCATAATGACCAATCAAAAACTAAATCGTTATAGTCAAGTGCTAACTCAAGATAAGACCCAAGGTGCTTCTCAAGCAATGCTTTATGGTACCGGAATGCATGAAGCAGATATGGAAAAAGCACAAGTGGGTATTGCCAGTGTTTGGTATGAAGGTAATACCTGTAATATGCATTTAAATCAACTAGCGCAATATGTAAAACATAGTGTCACCAAAGCGGATCTTGTCGGTATGCGCTTTAATACCATTGGTGTTAGTGACGGCATTTCAATGGGTACTGATGGTATGAGTTATTCATTACAATCGCGTGATTTAATCGCTGACTCTATTGAAACCGTGATGTCTGCACATTGGTATGATGGTTTAGTTGCTATTCCAGGTTGCGATAAGAATATGCCTGGATGCATGATGGCATTAGGAAGGCTCAATCGCCCTGGTTTTGTGATCTATGGTGGTACGATTCAAGCCGGTGTTGTGCGTGGAAAACCTGTCGATATCGTCACGGCTTTCCAAAGCTATGGTGCGTGCCTAGCCGGCAGTATTAGTGAAGAAGAGCGCGTTGAGACGATTAAAAAAGCATGTCCTGGAGCTGGTGCTTGTGGGGGAATGTATACCGCAAATACAATGGCATGTGCGATTGAAGCAATGGGGATGAGTTTGCCATTTAGCTCATCAACCCCTGCAACTGATGTGAAGAAGATTCAAGAATGTGATAAAGCCGGTAGTGTTATTGAAAATTTATTGGCATTGGATATTAAACCACGCGATATCATGACCAAACACGCCTTTGAAAATGCGATGGTAGTGATTACCGCCATGGGTGGCTCAACCAATGCAGTGCTTCATTTAATTGCTATTGCACATTCGGTAGGTGTTAAATTAACCTTGGCAGACTTTCAGCGCATTAGTAACAAAGTACCATTGTTAGCGGATTTTAAACCAAGTGGGAAATACGTTATGGCAGATTTACATGCGATTGGTGGTACACCAGCTGTTATGAAAATGTTATTAAAAGAAGGGTTATTGCATGGCGACTGCATGACCGTAACGGGTAAAACAGTAGCACAGAATCTAGCGGAAGTTAAAGAGCTACCAAAAGATAATGACATTATTCGCCCATTAACCAATCCTTTAAAGGCAACAGGGCATTTGCAAATGCTCTTTGGTAATATCGCAACTGAAGGCTCAGTTGCTAAGATTACCGGCAAAGAAGGCGAGATCTTTACAGGTGTTGCCAATGTATTTGATGCTGAAGAAGAGCTAGTAACAGCCGTTGAAGAAGGTCGTGTGAAAAAGGGTGATGTCATTGTTATTCGCTATGAGGGTCCAAAGGGAGGTCCTGGTATGCCAGAGATGCTAAAGCCAACCTCATTAATTATGGGTGCGGGGCTTGGGCAAGATGTGGCGCTTATTACCGATGGTCGTTTCTCAGGTGGATCACATGGCTTTATCGTTGGTCATATTGCCCCTGAAGCACAAGTAGGTGGCAATCTTGCTTTGATTCAAAATGGCGATAAGATTACGATTGATGCTGTGAATAATCGCATTGATGTTGATCTATCGAATGATGAGCTTAACGCACGTCGCGCTAATTGGCGTGCACCTGAGCTTAAAGCCAAACAGGGTACTTTGAAGAAGTATATTAAAACAGTTGCCTCTGCCTCTGAAGGTTGTGTCACTGACTTATAGTTAAATGAAACATTCGCAAATATGCGAATGCTTCATTTAACTTTTATTTGACTTGATTGATTATGTATTGAGTTAACATCGGCACAGGGCGTCCAGTGGCAGTGGCCTTCTCAAAGCCTTTCATTGCAGAACCTGCGACATCTAGATGTGCCCATGTATATTTTTCAGTGAACTTTGATAGGAATAACGCAGCAGTAATGCTACCTGCGGCAGGGCCCCCGATATTATATACATCTGCAATCTCACTTTTTAACTGCTCATGATAGGCTTGATGTAAAGGCATATGCCATGCGTGATCATGACTTTCTTCAGCGGCAAGCTTGATATCATTGACTAAGGCGTCGTTATTGCCGAATAATCCAGTAATATCTCCGCCAAGTGAGATGACCATGGCACCTGTTAAAGTCGCAATATCAATAACCACCTTAGGATCATAGCGCTCGATATAAGTTAGCGTATCACAAAGTGCCAAACGACCCTCGGCATCAGTGTTGCCGATTTCAACGGTAATACCTTTCATACTTGTTAAGACATCGCCTGGACGATAAGAATCGCCATCAAGTGAGTTTTCAACTAAAGCTACAGTACCAATGATATTAATTGGTAGCTTAAGCTCAACGATGGCCTTCATTGTGCCAAAGACAGCGGCAGCGCCACCCATATCCATCTTCATGCTACCCATACTTTGCCATGGTTTTAAGCATAAACCACCTGTGTCATAGACTAAGCCTTTACCAACTAACACGATTGGTTTGTCATCTTTGTTGCCACCACGGTATTCCATACAAGCAATATAGCTTGGCATGCTAGAACCACGTCCTACAGCTGTGATGCAACCCATGCCAAGTTTATGCATTTCATCTTCGCCAATGTAATGTAATGATCCGTGCGTGCTGCTATCCATTAACTTTTTGGCTTCATTTAATAAATAATCAGTGGTGCAGATATTTGCTGGGAAGTTTTTTAGATCCTTGGCATAGTTTTGCCCGTGCGCTACTGCTTGTGCAACATGGATCTCATTGGCTACTTCACTAGCTGATTGGGTAACAATATCAATCTGTGCTAGTTTGAAGGTTTCCTTCTCAGATTTTAATTGATTAAAGACATAAGCAGCATTGATGAGTGCTTCAACAAATGTGCGGATATGATTATCACCAATAGATTTAGTATCTACTGTAAAACGATCGATGTTTAATGATTTTAATTGCGTATATAAAGCGACAACGGCTTTTCTTAGCGAGTTGGTGTTTAGTTTACCTTTCTCACCCAAGCCAACGGCAAGATAGTTTTTGTCATTATCTACGCCAAAATAGGTGCTTGCAACTTTGGTTTTAAAAAGTCCTTGCGTCAGTGCATTTTGAATGGTGGTGATTGTGCTGTTGTCATTATCAAAAACAAATACGATTTCAGTTTGTAATGGGCTTTGTGTCAGTGCATTAATTTGCATAATATCCCTCGTGATTTTAGATTATAAATTCAGAGGTTGCAGTGTCGCATAGATACAAAGCGATTTGCAAGTTGCTATCAGCAGATTAGAATTCGTAACTAACACCAAATGTATACGCATCAGCAAAAGGTTGCTCACCGCGGTTATATAAAAAATAACGACTACTTTGGAAGAAAATATTAAAGCCTAAGATCTGATAACCCATGCCAATGGCAACAGCTGGACGCCATAGTGTATTAGGAAATACATTTTCATCAACGCCTGAGATGTGGTTATAAGCATAACCTGCTTTGGCGGTAAGGTTTAAACCCAGTGGTAGGCTAAGATTCGCAGTCGCATAAAACGGAATCGTCATTAAATCACCGGTTTGATTATTAAGCTTAACCGTGCTGTTGAGGTAGTTTAGCTCGGTTTCAACACCAAGTTTTAATAGCGGAAAAACAGAAAACTGATAACCAACAAGAAAACCTGTGGTGACATTGTTGTCGGCATTTAACTCATTTGATGAGTGACTAACGCCACCCTGAGCGCCGACATAAAGTCCAGCATAAGCTGAGCTTGCAGCAATCATGCTAGCTAGTGTGAGAGATGATAATATTTTTTTCATAAGTTTAATCCTTGTTATTAGATACTGTAACCTGTGGAGGATACGTTACTATTTGAACCAATCCAATCGGTGTGGAAAAACTCACCGCGCGCTTTATCCAAACGCTCATAGGTGTGCGCACCGAAGTAGTCGCGCTGTGCTTGCAATAGATTTGCCGGTAAGCGTCCAGTGGTGAAACCGTCAAAGAAGCTTAAGCTTGAAGTCAAAGCAGGCATAGCAACACCAGCTTCAATGCCCTTGGCAACAATGCGTCGAACACTTGGTAGTGCTTTGCTAATAATCTCTTTAAAATAATCATCAAACAGTAAGTTTTGTAATTGAGCATTATTGTCAAATGCGGCTTTGATTTTATCTAAAAATACGCTGCGGATAATACAACCTTCGCGCCACATTAGTGCAATATCGCCATAATTCAAATTCCATTGATAATGCTTGGAGGCTTCTTGCATGAGCATATAGCCTTGGGCATAAGAGATGATTTTGGCAAATAAAAGTGACTGTTGTAAGTCATGCAATAACGCATGAGAAACACTAAGTTTTTCATATGATTTCTTGCCATAGATGGCTTCAGCTTCAACACGAATGTCTTTTTGAGCTGAGATGCAGCGCGCGAAAACGCTCTCAGCAATCAATGTTAACGGAATGCCTAAATCAAGTGCGTTAATTCCTGTCCATTTGCCCGTGCCTTTTTGACCGGCGGTATCTAATATGCGATCGATAACATAGCCTTCAGTATCTTTGAATTTTAGAATATTGGCAGTAATTTCAATTAAATAACTATCTAACTCAGTTTTATTCCATTTCTCAAAGATTTCACTTAATTGTTCATTGTCTAGACCTAATAGATCTTTCATAAACTGATATGCTTCACAAATGAGCTGCATATCACCATATTCGATACCATTGTGAACCATCTTGACAAAGTGCCCAGCGCCACCATTGCCAACCCACTCGCAGCATGCTTCCCCTACGGGTGTTTTAGCAGCAATCGCTTGGAAAATAGGCTTGACCGCACCCCATGCCTCGGGCATGCCTCCAGGCATCATTGATGGTCCGAAGCGTGCACCTTCCTCACCACCTGAAACACCAGTGCCAATAAAGTATATGCCCTTCGCTTTAAGCGCATGCGTGCGACGTTCGCTATCGGTAAAATTGGAGTTACCTCCATCGATAATGATGTCGCCTTTATCTAAATGCGGCACTAAAGCATCAATAAACTGATCAACAACATCACCGGCTTTGACCATTAACATGATTTTGCGTGGGCTTTTTAGCTTAGACAGCATATCTTCAATTGAGTAGGCACCAATGATGTTTGTGCCTTTTGCATTGCTATTTAAAAACTCATCGACTTTGCTCGTGGTACGGTTGTAAGCAACGACATGAAAGCCATGATCATTCATATTTAAAATTAGATTCTGCCCCATTACCGCAAGACCAATAACGGCAATATCTCCCTTTTGTTGCATCGATTGCATCAAAACGCTCCTAAACTCATTTTGCATTTTGTGAGCATTTTAAAACTTTAGACAGGCAAGATAAAGGCTTTTATTGGGGGTGAAAAAAGGTAACAGGATTTAAGTAAAAGAAGTTTTGTGAGTTGATGTGAGCATGTCAATGACAAATAAAAAAAGGATATACCGCAATAATATGATTGGGTGCTATAGTTAAGGTAATAATTTGTGCGTGAGAACGATCTTGGGCAGAAATACCTTGCTCTTGGAAGATGACCTTTAAGCTTTGACTTTTATGGCGATAAAGAGGGCGGCAACGGTCTCCGGCTTGACGAGGGCGAATAATTAAATCATTCACTGTAAAGGTTGTTTGCTGTTGTGCGTTGAGCCATTGCACTATATCGACGTCAGTAGCAGTTACTAATGTTGGTGCTGTATTTATTTCAATAAGCAAATAACCTTTAACAATAGATAAATGACTTTCAGCTAACGTATAGTGCCAATTGCTTTGCATATTCTGTGCGCCAATGTGAATTTGTAATAACTGCGCTTGCGATGGGTAAAGGCTGTGTTTAGTTAACCACATCTTCAGTAGTTGCTTTTGCTGTAGTGATGAGTATGTTTTAAATTGCATTAAGTCAAGGCGATTATCCGTCGTAATCTTTGCTAAATATGGGGACAATAGCTCATGTATTAAGATATCTGCCTCAGCGCATAATTCAGCACTGCGCGCTAGTGTGGTATCGGCTTGCGGCAGAATCTCACGTAATTTTGGCATGATATTGTGACGAAGTGCATTGCGCCTGAAGTCAGTGGATTGATTGCTTTCATCTTCAATCCATGTCAGGTTATGGTTTTGACAATATGTGATAAGTTCAGTTTTGTTGAGATCTAAAAAAGGGCGAAGGAGAAAACCGTTAGCAAACGTTTTTTCTTTAGCAATGGCAGCAAGCCCTTTTACGCCATTACCGCGCAATGCTTGTAGTAAGAAAGTCTCTGCTTGATCTTCGATATGATGGGCAGTTAGCAATAAACTATTCGGTGTTTGTTGCATCACAGATTCAAAGAAAGCATAGCGTTCAGTACGTGCCCAGTGTTCAATGTTATTGCGTTTAGTGGGTGGTGTGAGTCGGTGGGCAGTAAATTGGATATTTAATTGAGCTGCTTCTATTTGACAAACATTAAGCCAATGATCAGCGTTTTTGCTTAAGCCATGGTGGATATGAATGGCGTGGATATTGATATTGCTCTTTAGTTGTATCGTTAAGTGCAACAAGGCAGTTGAGTCAACACCACCACTATAAGCAACATAAATATGTTGAATATGATGTTCTTTTACAACATCATCAATGAGGGCAAGTGCTTGGTGCATCGACTTTAGAATAAAACGCGCGAACGAATCGTGCCATCGATGGCTTTAAGCTTTTGTAGTAAGGCGCGTGAGGTTTCTTCGCTACTATTGATATCAATGACAACATAACCAATATTGGCAAGGGTTCGCAAAAATTGACCCTCGACGTTGATGTTATGATCAAAGAAAACACGGTTAATCGCGCGCATCATCCCCGGTTTATTCTCATGGATATGTAAAATACGATGAACATTATCTTGCGTCGGTAGTGATAATTCAGGGAAGTTTACCGCTGAAATGGTTGAGCCATTATCACTGTATTTTATGAGCTTATCTGCAACTTCAACGGCAATATTTTGTTGTGCTTCTAATGTGCTGCCACCAATATGCGGTGTTAAAAATACATTATCAAGTCCAATGAGCTCACTTTCAAAAATTTCATTATTACTGGATGGCTCTTTTGGGAACACATCAATTGCCGCACCTTTTAGATGTTTGGTTTTGATCGCTTGCGCTAAGGCTTGGATATCAACAACGCTCCCTCGTGAGGCGTTGATCAATACGCTACCTTTTTTCATAAGCTTAAGCTCTTTGGCAGTAATCATGTTTTTAGTTGCAGGTGTATCAGGCACATGCAAAGTAATAATGTCTGACTTATTTAATAATACCTCTAAATTAACACTCGAGGTGGCATTGCCAAGGGGGAGTTTATTTTCAATATCGTGAAAAAATACCTTAAGACCTAGGCTTTCTGCTAACACACTGACTTGTGAGCCAATATGACCATAACCAATAATACCCAGTGTTTTACCGCGTACCTCATGTGCACCACTGGCTGATTTGATCCAATCTTGGCGATGCATCTGCATGTTTTTGTCAATGACATTGCGATAGAGCAAAATCATCTGACCAATGACAAGTTCAGCGACACTACGTGTGTTGGAAAAAGGTGCATTAAAAACTGGGATACCAAGACTTTGCGCCGTTGTTAAATTCACCTGATTGGTGCCAATGCAAAAGCAACCAATAGCAATCAAATGTGGACAAGCTTTAAGGACAGCTTCAGTAAGTTGAGTACGTGAACGCACACCAACGATTTTAACACTTTGTAAGGCATCAATAAGGGCATTATCATCTAAAGCATGCGTCAGTGAGGTAATATTGCTATAACCGGCTTGGACAAAGGCGTTATGCGCTTGGGCATGCACACCCTCAAGCAATAAAACTTTAATTGCACTGCGATCAAGAGAAGTGGTTTGTTCATTCATTAGACGGCTACCTGTGCTTTAATGGCTGGGTGACATTGATAATTAACGATTTCAAAATCATCAAATTGATAATCAAAAACTGTTGCTGCTTTACGATTGATCTGTAACGTTGGCAATGGCAGTGGTGTGCGTGTTAGCTGCTCATTGATTTGTTCGTGATGATTACTATAAATATGGCAATCACCGCCTGACCAGATAAAATCACCAACTTCAAGGTCACACTCTTTGGCGACTATATGCGTTAACAGTGCATAAGAAGCAATATTAAAAGGCACACCTAAAAAGGCATCGGCTGAGCGTTGCATCAACATGCACGACAACTTGCCATTAGCAACATAAAACTGAAAAAGCGTGTGACAAGGAGGTAATGCCGCTTTGCCCATTCTGACATTATCTTGTGGCGAGATTGACTCATCGGGTAATACACTGGGATTCCAGCTATTAACGATAATTCGTCTTGAGTCAGGGCGTGTTTTAATTAAGTTGATGGCTTCTTCGATTTGATCAATCACTTGACCATTAGGTGTTTGCCAACTGCGCCACTGTTTGCCATAAATAGGACCAAGATCGCCATCTTCAAGTGCCCAGTCATTCCAGATGCGCACACCATTTTCGGCAAGATAATTATTGTTGGTATCACCCTTTAAGAACCATAGTAATTCATGAATGACACTTTTAATATGAATTTTCTTGGTTGTAACTAATGGGAAACCTTCGCTTAAATCAAAACGCATTTGATAGCCAAAAACGCTTTGCGTGCCAGTACCCGTGCGGTCGGTCTTGGTGACGCCATGCTCCTTGATGTGGCGCAAGAAATTAAGATATTGCTGCATTATTATCCTTTATATTTTCTTCTTTTTCTTGTGTTTTTTGAGTGGTGATATATAGCAAAATAATTAAGCCAACGACGATCATCGGAGTTGAAAGCAGTTGCCCCATGGTCATCCAGTTAAAGAGCATATAACCCATCTGTGGATCTGGCTGGCGGAAAAACTCAGCGATAAATCTAAATAAGCCGTACCATAATAAGAAGTTGGCAGAAACAAATAAGCGCGGACGTTGTTTTCTGGAGATAAACCATAAGATTAAGAATAGCACAACCCCTTCAAGGGCAAACTCTAAAAGTTGCGAAGGAAATCGCGGTAGCGGTCCACCATTAGGAAACACCATACCAATTGATGAGTTGGTAACACGCCCCCATAACTCACCATTGATAAAATTACCCAAGCGTCCAGCACCTAAACCAATAGGCACCATTGGTGCGATAAAATCTAAAATATCAAAAACATTGCATTTATATTTGCGACAAAATAATGAAATCGCAAGAATCACACCAATTAAGCCGCCATGAAAAGCCATGCCGCCATCCCATACTTTGAAGATAATCCAAGGCTCATGGATAAAGTTACTAAAATCATAAAACAGCATATACCCAATACGCCCGCCAAGGATGACGCCAAGGGCGGCGTAAAAAATCATATCAGAGACTTGAGCTTTGGTGATTGGGCTATAAGGTTTCTTGCAGCGAAGGGTTGATAAAAACCAAGCGCCAGCGAAGCCAACTAAATACATGATGCCATACCAGTGTACTTTTATCGGACCAAGTGATAAAGCAACCGGATCAATGTTTGGATAGATAAGCATTTGTCTTGTTAATAGATCAAAAGTAGACATATTATAGCGAGGTCAGGTAAGATTTTATAGCGTTTAGCGCCAATAAAATCTTATAAACAAAGACAGTGAAAAAACACTTTCGCTTATCAAGTTGTTTGCTACAATTATCTGGAATTAAACCAACAAGGAAGACGACCTACGTGGAAGTTAATAACTTTTTTGCCTCAACAACCTATATCCCTATTGTGTTAATAGTTATCTTATTATTGGGCTTTGCTTGTCAATGGTTGGCGTGGCGTCTGCGTTTGCCGGCAATTTTATTTTTATTGATTGTTGGGATTTTATTAGGACCTGTCAGTCAATTGGTTTTAGGTGATCATTACCAATTTTTAAATCCGGAACGTGTATTTAACGGCATGCTCTATCCAATTGTCTCAATTTGTGTGGCAATTATTCTCTTTGAGGGCTGTATGAGTCTGAAGTTTAGAGAAATCAAAGGTTTGGGTGGAACCGTTAGAAATATTGTGACCATTGGCCTTTTGATTACCGCGATTTTAACGACTTTTTTAGTGCATTATATATTTGATATTTCATGGAAAGTCGCAGCCCTTATTGGTGCGATATCTTCAGTCAGTGGACCTACTGTTGTTGTGCCGATTTTGCGTAGTGTACGCCCAACAGAGAAGCTTGCGAATATTATTCGTTGGGAAGGAATGCTAGTCGATCCGATTGGTGCGCTATTGGCGGTGATTGTCTTTACCGCTATTACTGCTTCGCAATACAATGCTTTTTGGCATATCACCGTGCATATTTTATTAGTATTTCTTGTTGGTGGCATTGGCGGACTTGTTGCTGGCTTTTTATTGGGTACGATACTTAAAAAGCAGTGGGTGCCAAGTTATTTAAACAATATGTTTGTATTGTCATTTGTGATTACTAGCTTTGTGATTGCTGAGCATGTTGTTGAAGGTGGTGGGCTTTTGATTGTCACCATTATGGGTATTATTGTCGGTAACATGCCTAATGCTCATATTGAGGAGATTCTTGATTTTAAAGAATCCTTGAGTCTTATCTTGATATCAAGTTTATTTATTATTTTAGGTGCGAATGTTAGTTTTGAGTATTTAGAAGCTGTATGGTGGAAAGCCATTGTATTGGTATTGATTTTGCAATTTATTGTCAGACCAATTGCTGCTGGCTTCTCCACTTTAGGCAGTGAGCTTAATTGGCGTGAGCGAGTGATGGTGGGATGGATAGCACCTCGCGGGATTGTTGCCGCTGCCGTGGCTGCGTTATTTTCCATAAAAGTTATTGAAAACTTAGGCTTGCCACAAGAAGGTGAACTATTGGTACTTATCGTCTTTATGATTATCTTAGGCACGGTAATTATCCAGAGTCTGACAGCGCCATTTTTGGCAAAAGTATTACATGCATCGGCACCCGAGCCGCGCGGGTTCTTGGTTATTGGTGGCAATACCTTGGCAAGAAGCATTGCTAAAGAGCTTCATAATAACAATGTGCATGTCGTACTTGCTGATACCAGTTGGCGTAGTGTTCAGGCATGTCGTTTGCAAGGCTTGACCTGTTATTATGGCAGCTCGGTATCAGAGCATGCTGATTGGCATTTGAATCTGGTGGGTATTGGGCGGATGCTGGGCTGCTCGTCAAGTGAACAAATGAATACTTTGGCAGCGGTTAAGTATTATCGTGAATTTGATGGGCGCGCTTCTGTTTTTGTCTTACCAACAGCGCAAAACAAAGCAAATTCTAAGCTTACCTATCTTACTAAGAAATATGCAAAGCGTTTATTTAGTAAGGACCTGTCATATCAGACATTAAGAAGTATTATCAAGCAAGGTGGGCAAGTTAAGACAACAACCATCAGTAATGAGTTTAGTTGGGAGCAATTTTTATCCCTCAATCAACAGGCAATTCCATTATTTTATATCAACAAGAAATCGCAAATTCATGTGGTTTCTCCTGATAGTCAGCATATACCTGAGGCAGGTTGGCGCGTGATTTATTTGATGCCGCCTGAGAACTGGATTGTTGATAGCGATGAAAAGTAGGGATATTCAATATTAAAGTTAAATTGAGTATTTATAGCTATTCAATAACGCCACCACCTAAGCAAACTTCACCATCATAAAATACGACTGATTGCCCTGGTGTGATCGCACGTTGTGGTTGGTCAAATATGACTTCAACTCTGTCTTTTATCACCTTGACTTGGCAAGCTTGATCCGCTTGACGATAGCGTGCCTTGGCAGTGCATCTGAAGTTATCAGCTGGTGCTTGCCCTTTGACCCAATGCAACTTAATAGCAGT